>JAKZYK010000233.1:0-3250 GCA_047514485.1 Gammaproteobacteria bacterium | reverse complement strand
CCAGATGGCGACCACCGCTTCGCGGAGCTCGGCGAACTCCTCGTTGCCCACCACTGCCTCGGATTCCTGCAGCGAGACCTCGTGGATACGCCCTCGGTAGGCGCGGTACGCGTCCGCGAGCAGGGTGACGTCTTCCTCCGGTATCAGGTCGGCCCGACGGAATCCATCGAGCAGGCGGATGTTGTCGGTGAAATCGAGGTCGGCGCCGAGCCGCGAGCCCCAGCGCAGCGCGCCATACTGCACCATGAACTCGATGTCAGCGACCCCGCCCGGGTCCTGCTTCAAATCGAAGCGGCCTGAGCCGCGCGAGCCGAGCTCAGTGCGCATGCGTTCGCGCATGCTCCGCACGTCGTCGCGCAGCGTGTCGCCGTCTCGGTCGCGGAGCAGGATGTCACGGCGCAGGTGCGCAAAACGCTGCCCCAGCGCCGGGTCGCCGGCGACCGCACGAGCTCTCACGAGCGCCTGGTGCTCCCAGGTCCAAGCCTTGTCCCGCACGTATTCGCCGAGACCCTCAAGGGTGTTGACGAGCACCCCCTTCGAGCCGTCCGGACGCAGCCTCGGGTCCACCTCGTAGAGCGCGCCCTGAGAGGTCATCGTGGTCAGAACATGGATGAGCCGTTGGGTGAGGCGGGCATAGAAGGTGGCGAGATCGATGGATTTCGGCCCGGTGGTCATGGCGCTCGAGTCGTCGTCGTGCACGAAGACGAGGTCGAGGTCTGAGCCGTAGCCGAGCTCGATGCCGCCGAGCTTTCCATAGGCGATGATCGCGTAGGGAGCGAACGCGGCGTCTCTCGGCATCGACGCCGGCCGCCCGTGACGGGCAGTGATGTCGCGCCATGCGATCGCCAGCGCCGCGCGCAGCACCGCTTCCGCGATCTCCGTGAGGTGGTCGCTGACGACCATCAACGGGATCCGGCGCGATACGTCCGCCGCGGCCACCCGCAGGACGTTCGCCTGCTTCGACTGGCGCAGGCAGTCCATCTCGTGCTCGCGATCCGGATCGTCGATAGCGGTGAGGCGCTCGGCGATGTCCTTGTCGAGCCGGTCGGGCGCGAGTGGCTCGTAGAGGGTGCGCGGATCGAGCAGCTCGTCGAACAGGACCGGGTGCCGGCCGAGCAGCCGCGCGATCCAGGGGCTGGCCGCGCAGAGCTGCACGAACTGCGACAGTGCGATGGAGCGCTCCGCGAGCAGCGCGAGGTAGACGCTGCGTTTCGCGATCGACTCGATCACCGTCATCACCCGCTCGAGCGTCGTCGTCGCGTTGCTCTGGGCCGCGATGGCGCGCAGCAGATCCGGGGTGAGGCGGGCCAGTCTCTCGTGTCCGAGTGCATCGGGCATCTTGAGCGCGATGGTGTCCCGGTACCGCGCGACGACCGACCATGCTTCGCGTGCGGCGGCGAATCCCGCGCCTTCGAGCAGGGTCACGCCGGTCTCTTCGTCGGTCGAGGCGGAGAGCAGAGCGCCGAGAGGATCGCCCCCGGCGGTGGCATCGGTCTCGCGTTCCTGGCCGAACACCTGCGCGAACTGCTCGTCCACGTTGCGGCGATGACGGTCGAGCCGCTCGGAGAACGCTTCCCAGCTCGCGTAGCCCATGCCGGCCGCGATCCGGGCGCGGCCCGGCTCGTCCAGCGGGAGCATGTGCTCCTGCCGATCGTCGACCTGCTGCAAGCGATGCTCGGCCGCGCGCAGAAACCGATACGCGGAGCTCAGCGACTCGACCGCATGGGCCGGGAGCAGCTCGAGCTCACCGAGGCGCGCAAGCACCGTCAGGAGGCGCCGGTAGCGAAGCGCGGGGGTGCGTCCGCCCCGTACCATCTGAAACGCTTGCCCGGTGAACTCTACCTCCCGGATGCCTCCGGGGCCGTGCTTCACACTGTGCTCCATACCCTTGCGGGCGACCTCCTGCTCCATCACCACCTTCAGCGAGCGCAGCGACTGGAGGGTGCCGAAGTCGATGTAACGCCGGTACACGAACGGGCGCAGCCGCTCGAGCAGCTCTGCCGCCCGCACCATGTCGCCGCTGACCGCCCGAGCCCGAATGAATGCGTAGCGCTCCCAGTCGCGGCCGTGGGTCTGGTAGTACTCCTCGAGCGCGTCGAAGCTGAGCACCAGCGGCCCCTGGGTTCCGAACGGACGCAGCCGCATGTCGACGCGGTAGACGAAGCCGTCCGCGGTCGGTTCGCCGAGCACCTTCACCAGCTTGCGCGCGAGCTGGAGGAAGAATCGATCGTTGTCGACGCTGCGCCTGCCGCCCTCGGTCTGTCCGTTCTCGGGGAAGGTGAAGATGAGGTCGATGTCGGAGGAGAAGTTCAGCTCGCTGGCGCCGAGCTTGCCGAGTGCAAGGACGACGAGCTGCTGGGGCTCGCCAGTGTGGCCAATGGGAGTTCCAAGATCCGCGCACTGCCACTCATGGAGCCGATCCAGGCTGGTTTCGATGATCGCATCGGCCAGATCGGAGGTATCGCGCACGGTCTCGTCGAAATCGGCGAGACCGCCGATGTCGCGCCAGGCGATCCGCACCATCTCACGGCGCCGCAGCCGCCGCAGATCCGTCATCAGACCGTCGATCGACCCGGCCGCACGAGCCACCGAAGCGGCCCGCTCGCGCAGTGACGGCCGGCCACCGGCTCCGGCCGCGGATGCCGGATACGGTGCTTCGAGATCCCCGCTGGAGACGAGATCCTCGAGCATCGACGGATTCCGCTCGCAGCTCGAGAAGACGAAATCGGAGCAGGCGAGCACCCGCGCTGCGTCGCCGGGGAGCCCGCCGGCATCAAGCGTCTCGATGCTCGATGCGAGCGCGGCAAGCCGCTCGCGGCCGGTCGCCGCGAGGGGGGCGGGCAGTGGCGCATCGCCCCGCCAATCCAAGTAGGTTTGGCTCATGCTCGTCAGGCTCTGCCGGATGGTACGGCAGTATAGGGCGCGGAGACGCAACCTTGCGAACAACGCTCGCGGCGGTGCCTCCCCTGTTTCACCCCAGGAAGAACCCGCACGTCGCCTTCTCGGTGATGGTACCGATCCCGGTGCGCGTGAATTGCTCCGGGCACTGTGATTCTCAGGTGGGCCGAAATGCTTGTCGAAGACGAGCGCACAACGTATCGAGACAACGCGCTCGGGGCGTCGCAACGTCCGGGCCGGGTCAGTGGCCGGGTCAGTCTGTCGCCGCGAGCCGGGTGACCGAGTCTTCCTCGTACAGGACTCCGCCGGCGATCATCGACGCGATCTCCTCGCCGGAGTAGCCCAGCGACGC
>JAKZYK010000232.1:0-2719 GCA_047514485.1 Gammaproteobacteria bacterium | reverse complement strand
CGATGTCCACCCAGTCGCCCTCGGCGATGGCGCGTGCCGCGGCGGTGTCGGGGTGCATCTCGACCTTGGGATGCGGCTGCCGCTTGCGCAGGCGCGGAAGGTTGCGGTGCTGGCCGTGGCAGAACAGGTGCGATTTCGCGGTGGTCAGCACCAGGGGATAGCGCGCGGCGAGGTCGGGGCGCGTGCGCGGGCCGATCGCCGGCGGCTCGAAGGCGGGGAGGGCGCTCTGGCCGTGCGTGCGGAAGGTCTCGGACCAGATTTCGACGCGGCCCGACGGGGTCGGGAAGCCGTCTCGTTCGTGCTTCGCGTAGGGCGCCTCGAGCGCGATGTCGATCCCCTCGGGCCGGGAGCGCAAGGTATCGAGCCCGATCCCCGAAGGCGCTAGCCACTCCCGGTACCCCGCATCGCGATCGCCGTTCCAGAAGAGGTTCCCCAGGCCGAGGCGCTCGGCGAGCCCGAAGGCGATCCACCCGTCGTCGCGCGACTCCCCGCGCGAGGCGACCGCCGGAGGCCTGAGCTGGACCCGGCCGTTCGCGGCCTGGGTGATCTCGAACCCGACCCGCAGCGCCTCACGCTCCCACGGGGTGTTGACCGGCAGCAGGATGTCCGCGTGCTCGGCCGTCGGGTTCGGAAAGATGTCCGCGTGGACGTGGAAGTCGAGCTTGCGCAGCGCCTGCATTCCCGCCGCCGTGTCCGCATGCGACACGAGCAGGTTGGCGCCGAAGGTGAGGAGCCCGCGCACGGGGTAGGGCCGGCCGGTCACGATGGCGCGGTAGAGATCCTCGGAGGTGCACCAGCCGTCCTTCGGCGGGCCAAGGGGACGTTCCTGAAGGCCCAGCGTCTTCGCGCGCTGCGCTTCGGTCACGAACTCGCGTCCCGAGACGTCGCGGACCGGAACCTTCGCGAACTCGACGTTTCCTCCCCGGCGCCCTAGGCTGCCGGTCAGCGCGTACAGGCAGGAGATGGCCCGATCGGTCTGGGTCGCGTTGGTGTGCTGCCCGACCCCGGACCAGGCGTAGTAGGCGACCGGGCCGGAGTGGGTGAGCAGTTCGGCCGCGGTCCGGACGTCTTCGGCCGGGATCCCGGTGATCGCTTCGAGCGCGTCGCCGCGAAACGGCGCGCATTGATCGCGCCAGGCGTCGAGCACCGTGCGGCAGCGAACCGGACCTTCGAGGGTCGGTACCGTCACCTCGCCCTCGAGTGCCCACGGGGCACCATGCAGCGGCGCTCGCGGCGCGGCCTGCGCACGTTCGGTCGCCGTGTTCCAGACCACGAACCGATCCGGAGCGCCGCCGGCGACGAGATCGCTCTCGCGCAGCAGCCTCGCCTGCGAGCCGTGCACGAGAAACGGGGCGTTGGTCAGGTCGCGCACGAAGTCGCGGTCGTGCCAGCCCTCCTCCAGCACCACGCGGGCGATTCCGAGCGCCAGCGCGCCGTCGGTACCCGGCCGGACCCGCAACCACAGGTCCGCCTTGTTCGCGGCGCCGACCCGGCGCGGATCGACCACGACGAGCTTCGCGCCCCGGGCGCGCGCATCCGCCACCTGTCGGGCCTGCGCGATCCAGGAAGCGCCCGGGTTGTGTCCCCACAGCAGCGCGCATCCGGCGTGCTCCCAGTCCGGAGTGCCGATGTTCATGCCGTAGGTGTAGGTGGTGGCGACATCCTTGTGCCAGTTGCAAATCTCGGTGCCGTAGCAGTTGTTCGGGCTGCCGAACGCGTGCATCAGACGCTCCACCCACTGGATGGAGTCCGACATCGCGGTCCCGCTCGGGGTGGTGATAGCGAATGCGACGGACTCGGGGCCGGACTCGGCCGCGAGCCTTCGCATCTCGCCGGCGACGGTGTCGAGCGCCTCGTCCCACGAGATCCGGACCCATCCGGGATCGGGATCGCCCTTGGGACGGGTGCGCTTCATCGGATGGAGGATGCGGTCCGGGCTCTCGACCTGCTCGGGCGCGGCCTGTCCCTTCGCGCAGAGCGCGCGGCCGGTCGGGTGCGACGGATCGCGCTCGATTCCGATGAGCCGGCCGTCGCGGACCACCGAGATACAGCCGCACCGCGATCGGCACAGCGCACACCAGCCGGGGATGCGGGTGTCCTGTACGTCGGCTTCAGCCACTGTAGCCTCCCAGTTTCCGGGTCGCAGGACCAGGTCCTTTCTGATTCCCGCTACCCGCCTTCGTGCGCACGAGATCCGCGAGAGTGTCCGAGAGTACGCCGGGATTTGCGTTCAGTCATTTCTGCCCGAGTCCCCGCAATCTGAATCCGAGGTCGGTTGAAGACGATGGATTCCCGGCTGAGAAGTATTCGAGAACGAATAATTGGCACAGGGTCGGCCTGGTAGTGCTTCCGTTTTCCGATGAGCGTGACGTTCACCAGTCCGCTTGATGTGAGGCGTTTGAGTTCGCGTTGCATAGCGCCGGAGCCGGTCAGCTCGCTGATCCCTGTTGAGCGGGGATGCGAAGCTTCCAGTCAGGCGGTATGCCAAGCAGGCGCAGGACTACACCGTGAGGACGTTGTGGAGCACCTCCCATCATACGACGACCTACCGGCGTGGAGCCCCGGGAGAAGCACCGCTCTGTCGAGGGTATGCGAGAATGTCCGTGCATCCCGGAGTACGGTCCGCCGTTGACTGATGGAGAACACCCTGTTGTGTTGAGGGGACGTAGCACGCTGCATCCGGGATGGGCCGAGGAGGTCTACGGCGACTGGGATTCGC
>JAKZYK010000231.1:0-9373 GCA_047514485.1 Gammaproteobacteria bacterium | reverse complement strand
ACGGTCAGAGTGATCGCGGTCGCCAGCACGGCGTCGATCGCGTTGCCGCCGGCTTGGAGTATCGCAAGGCCGGCCTGCGCAGCCAGCGGCTGACTTGTCGCGACCATGCCGCCGGTGGAAAGCACCGCGCTGCGACGCGAGGGGTAATCGTAGGTATCCAGGCTCACGGCAGCTCCAATGCGTCGGGAATCGGGATGCGCATACTAAGTCGTGCGGGGAGTCGAGCGCACGACGCGGGGACGCCATCCCAGGACCATTTGATGCCGCAGGTCAGCCGAAGGCGTCACCCGACATCGGGTGGAGGCGCTCATGTCGGATCACGCTGATCCAAGCCGACCCACCCGGTACCGGAGCCATAGCGCAAAATGACCTTGGCGCCATCCAGCGGCAAGCGCGTGGCGCCAGCGTCGCAGGCGGTGCCGGCGCTCTGTGAACCACCCGATGAGCTCGGGTCGTTGCCGGGGAGCTTCAGGGCACTCAGCCCCACTCGATCAGCATGATCCCCGCCGCCACCAGCGCCGCCGCCGCGATTCGGTGCGTGCCGAGCGGCTCGCCCAGGAGCTTCACCCCGATGATCGCGGCGAACAGGACGCTCGTCTCGCGCAGCGCCGAGACCGCGGCCATCGGCGCGAGGGCGAGCGACCACACCACGAGCCCGTACGCGGTGAGCTGAAGAGCGCCGCCGGCCACTGATTTCCACGCGCGAGCGGCGAGATGGTGGGCGAGCCCGGCGCGGCGCAACACGCCTGCCACCAGCAGTATCGGCAAGCCGTCGAGGATCGAGAGCCACGCGACGTAGCTCACCGCGTGACCCGACAGCCGGGCGCCCATCGCGTCGGTGACCGTGTACGCGGCGATGAACACCGCGGTGCCGGCCGCGAAGACGACGCCGCGGCGATTGGTGCGCGCTTGTGCCGCGCCATCTCCGGCGCTGGACAGTGCCCCTGTATGAACGCGGGCGCTGCGCGCCGGAGTCGCACCGCCGCCAAGAGAGAGGCTCGCGATGCCCATGCACGCAACCGCGACCCCAACCAGCGCCATCGGGCTCAGCCGCTCCCCTGCGAACGCGTATGCCCCGGCCGCGACGATCAGCGGAGACAAGCCGCGCGCGAGCGGATAGACCTTGCTCAGGTCCCCGAAGCGATAGGCCGAGATGAGGAAAGTGTAGTAGCCGACGTGAAGGATTGAGGATGCCGCGAGATACGGCCAGCTCGCGCGGTCCGGGAGCGGCAGCGCCAGCACGATGGGGATGCAGAGCAGGAACCTGACCGCGTTGATCGCGCCGAGGGTGACGAGCCGGTCATCGTCGCTCTTGATCAGCGCATTCCATGAAGCATGCGCAAACGCCGCGACCAGGACCATCGCGACGATCTCGGTGGGCATCGATCCGAACTCGCCGATGAGCGCCGTTACCGGCGGTCGCGCTCGGGCAGGAAGCTTCGTATTCCGTTCGGGCTCACGTCGCTCCGCAACTGCCGCGCTCGGCGCTCACCCCCGGCCAAGCGGCTTCGTGCTCCTTTCGGGCTCACTGCACTGCGCGACTACCGCTTTCGGCGTCCGCCGGAGACATCAGCCGGGCACGTCACTCCACCGCCGCGGCGATCCGGGCGCCCAGGGTCTGCGTCGTCGCGCTACCGCCCATGTCGGGGGTGAGGGCGGCCGGGTCCGCCAGCACCGTTTCGATAGCACGCTCCACGGCCTGGGCCGCATCCGCGTGGCCGAGGTGCTCCAACATCATCGCCCCGGACCAGATCTGGCCGATGGGGTTCGCGATGCCGTGCCCGGCGATATCCGGAGCGGAGCCGTGCACCGGCTCGAACATCGACGGGAACTCACGATCCGGATTGATGTTCGCCGACGGCGCGATCCCGATCGTGCCCGCCACCGCCGGCCCCAGGTCGGAGAGAATATCGCCGAAGAGATTGCTGCCGACCACCACGTCGAACCAGTCCGGGTGGAGGACGAAGTGCGCGGTCAGGATGTCGATGTGGTACCGGTCGGTGCGGATGTCGGGATACTCGGACGCGACGGCGGCGAAGCGCTCGTCCCAGTAGGGCATGGTGTGCTTGATGCCGTTCGATTTCGTGGCCGACGTCACGTGTTTCGCCTCGCGCTCCATCGCAAGCTCGAACGCGTAGCGGATGATGCGATCGGTCCCGCGCCGGGTGAACACGCTCTCCTGCGTCACCATCTCGTGCTCGGTGCCGGCATAGATACGCCCGCCGATATCGGAGTACTCGCCCTCGTTGTTCTCGCGCACCACCAGAAAGTCGATGTCCGCCGCGGTACGGCCGCGCAACGGAGACTCGACACCGTGGAGAAGGCGCACCGGCCGGAGATTGACGTACTGCTGGAATTCGCGGCGGATCGGTATCAGCAGGCCCCACAGGGAGACATGGTCCGCGACGCCCGGAAACCCCACTGCGCCAAGGAAGATCGCGTCGTGCCGGCGGATCGTCTCCAGGCCGTCCTCGGGCATCATCCTGCCGGTCCTGGCGTAGACCTCGCAGCTCCAAGGAAGCTCGTCGAACTCGAACGCGACGCCGTACTTCGAGCCCGCCGCCTCGAGAACCCGGATACCCTCCGGCACCACTTCCTTGCCAATCCCGTCACCGGGAATCACCGCGATGCGGTAGCTCGCCATCGATAGGTCCTGTCCGATACGCCGTGCCGGCGCCTGATTCCATGGATGCCTCGAACGAGGCGGCGCGCATGGTAGCACGCACCGCGCCGGCGTCCGCGCCCATTTCCGCCGCCTCCCGGACGAACATCGTGCCGAGATGGAAGGCGACCGAGCGGACCCGCGTCAGGCTCTCACCGGTTGCCCGATCACATTGAAGTCGACATCGCGCAGATACGCGTAGACCATATCGAGGTGGCAGTTGTTCACCGGAATATCGACGGGTTCACGAACGGTCCCACCGAAATGGTGCAACCACAGCGACATACAGGTGAGCTTCACGAATTTCTGAAAGTCGACCAGGGACGCATACCGCCGTCCCAGGTCGAGATCGGTCTCGTTCCCTATGTCCGATACCGGTACTGATCCGGCAAGCGTGGGGCGGGTTGCCCCACCGAACACGTTTCGGGGATCATCGCGGCGCACAGTCGATGCTCCGGTCTTGATCCGTTGCCGCGGACAGTGACGGACTTGGGGGAGCTCGCCGGGATGATGCTCCCCTCCGACCACCATGCTCCGCCCGACACACAGAGGATCGGATCGATGAAGGAACGGGCGGTCGTTCTTGCCAACAACAAATTCCTGACCCCGAACGGGAAGACCGCGCACGGGCTCGTCCGCGGCTCCGATCGCTTTCGGGTGACCGCGATCGTCGATCCCGATCTCGCGGGTCGAGACGCGGGCGAGGTGCTTGACGGCCGGCCGGCCGGCATTCCCATCGTCGCGGACCTCGACGAAGCGATCGCGCTCGAGGACTCCCCGCCGAAATGGTGTGTCATCGGCATCGCGACCCACGGCGGGAGACTGCTCCCGGAGCTTCATACCCTCGTCCTCGAAGCGGTGGGCAAGGGACTCGGCATCGTCAACGGCCTGCATGACGCGGCGAGCGACGACGCGGAGATTGCCGCCGCCGCAAAGGTGCGCGGAGTGGAGCTGATCGATCTGCGCAAGTCCAAGCCCAAGCACGAGCTGCACTTCTGGGAGGGCGACATCTACGGCGTCCGCGCCCCGCGCCTCGCGGTGCTGGGCACCGACTGCGCGCTCGGCAAGCGGACCACCACCCGCTTCATCGTCGATGCGATGAATCGGGCCCGGGTGCGCACCGAGATGATCTACACCGGACAGACCGGCTGGATGCAGGGAGCCCGCTACGGGATCGTGTTCGACTCGATCGTCAACGACTTCGTGTCCGGCGAGCTGGAGCACGCGATCGTGCGCTGCGACCGCGAGGCCGAGCCGGACCTGATGGTGATCGAAGGGCAGTCGTCGCTGCGCAACCCGAGCGGACCGTGCGGCGCGGAGATGCTGCTCTCGGCCGCGGCCCGGGCGGTGGTGCTGCACCATGCGCCGGGGCGGGAGTTCCTCGAAGGCTACGAGACGATGGGTCTGCGGGTGCCGTCGCTCGAATCGGAGATCGAGCTGATCCGGTACTACGACTCGGAGACCATCGCAGTGACGCTGAACTCGAAAGGGTGCACGCCGGAGCAGCTCGACCGCTTCCGGGCCGAGTACCGGGAAAGGCTCGGCATTCCCGTCGTCGAGCCCCTCACAGAAGGCGTCGAAGCGCTGGTGCCGGCGATCCGGAGCTTCATCGAGCAGGAACGCGCGCGGGACGCGGCATAACGCGGCACCGCGTCCGATACGAACACTCCATCGGCACGGCCAGGATCCGCATCCCCGTTGTCGAGTCGATCGCCGAGGGCGTCGATGCGCCGGGGCCGAAATTCCGGGGCTTCATCGAACGAGAACGCGCGCCCGACGTCGCGTAACGTTGCGTCGCGCTCGCGCTCAGACCCCGTGGGCAAAGCCGAGGCAAGGCCGAGGCTTGCCTCGCGCCGCGCTTCGCGGCTCAATAATCCGCGACGTATTGAGAAGGACTACGATGTGACCGGCACTTTCATCACCACCATCGGGGCGCGCGTCCCGCGGCGGGAAGACGCCGCCCTGCTCACCGGACGCGGCCGATTCATCGACGACGTCGAGCGGGCGCGCCAGGCGCACGCGTGGATCGTGCGCTCTCCCCACGCGCACGCTCGAATCGTCTCCATGGACACGAAGGACGCGGCGGCAATGCCGGGAGTAATTGCGGTCTTCACGCATGGGGATCTGAAGGCGGACGGCGTCGCACCACTCAGTGAGCCGAATCGCGTCAGGGGCCGCGACGGTGAGACGACCATCAACGTCGACCACCCGTTGCTCGCGCCTGATCGGGTCATGCACGTCGGCGATCCGGTAGCAATGGTCGTCGCACGCACGCACAGAATCGCGCAGGACGCGGCCGAGCGGGTCATCGTCGACTACGAAGACCTCGACGTCGTGGTCGACGGCCGGGCAGCCCTCGATGCGACCGCGCCGCAACTGTGGCCATCGGCTCCCGGCAACGTCGCGCTCGACTGGGAAGGCGGCGATGCGGACGCCGCCAACCGCGCGTTCGCGCGTGCGGCCCACGTCACCCGGCTCGACATCGCCAACAACCGGGTCGTCATCGCCCCGATGGAGACCCGTGGCGTCATCGCCGAGTACGAGCCGAGAGACGGCCGGTACACGATCTGGACGCCGTCGCAGGGAGTCGGCTCCCTGCTCGCGCCGCTGTCTCGCTCTCTCGGCGTCGCGGAATCCCGGATCCGCGTGATCACCGGCGATGTCGGCGGCGCGTTCGGCATCAAGATCCCGCCGTACCCGGAGCACATGCTCGTGGCGTGGGCGGCACGGCGGCTCGGGCGGCCGGTGAAATGGATCGCGGAGCGCTCCGAGAGCTTCGTGAGCGACGGCCAGGGACGCGACCACGTGACCGAGGCGGAGCTCGCGCTCGACGCCGAGGGGCGGTTCCTCGCGGTCCGGACCCGCACCGTATCGAACATGGGCGCGTACTCGACGGCGGCAGCGCCGACGATCCCCACCGTCGGCGGCACCCGCTGCATCACCGGTGTCTACCGCATCCCGGCGTGGCACGCGCGGACCCGGGTGGTGTTCACCAACACGGTGCCGATCCACGCGTACCGTGGCGCGGGCAAGCCCGAGTACAACCACATGATCGAGCGTCTCGTCGACGCCGCGGCGCGCGAGACCAGCCGCGACCCGGCCGAGCTTCGCCGCCTGAATGTGGTGCCGCCCGAGGCGATGCCGTACTCGACGGGCACCGGGATCGAGCTCGACAGCGGTGAGTTCGCAGTCAACATGGACGACGCGCTCGCACTCGCCGAACGACCGGAGTTCGAGGCGCGGCGAGAGGAAGCGCGGGCCCGCGGCATGCTCCGCGGCTTCGGCTTCGCGCTCTTCCAGGAGCCCGACGGCTACCTCGACAATCGCGTCACCCTGGTGTTCCAGCCATCGGGAGAGCTCGCCCTGACCCTGACCGGGCAGACGGGCGGCCAAGGCCACGAGACGACGTTTGCGCAGGTCGCCTCCGACCGGCTCGGGGTGCCGTTCGACTCGGTCCGGGTGCTGCAAGGCGACAGCGACGTCGTGGGTCCCGGCAGCGGCTCAGGCGGCTCGCGCACTGCGACCGTCGCCAGCATGGGGGTGACCCTCGCAGCCGAGGCGATCGTCGAGCGCGGCAAGCACATCGCGGCAGAGCTGATGGAGGCGAGCGCGGAGGACGTCACCTTCGCCGCCGGCGCGTTCGCCATCGCCGGCACGGATCGGATCGTTTCGCTGCGCGAGGTCGTCGCCGCGTCGTTCGAGGCCGCGACGTTTCCCGATTCGAACGAGATCGGCCTGCAGGCCACCAGCCACTATCGCGCGAAGCAGTACAACTACCCGTGCGGGTGCCACGTGTGCGAGGTCGAGATCGATCCGCGGACCGGCGCGCTCGCCCTCGTACGCTACACCGCGGTCAACGATCACGGTGTCGTCATCAACCCGATGCTGCTCGAAGGCCAGGTCCACGGCGGCATCGCGCAGGGCCTCGGGCAGGCGCTCATGGAGCACACTGTCTACGACCCGGACACCGGCCAGCTCGTCTCGGGGAGCTTCATGGACTACGCCATGCCCCGCGCCGACGACCTCCCGATGATCGACTTCAAGTCCAACTGCGTGCCCGCGCGCACCAACGCTCTTGGTGTGAAGGGCGTCGGTGAATCCGGGTGCACCGCGGCCTGTCCGGCGGTGATGAATGCGATCGTCGACGCGCTCGCGCCGCTCGGGATCACGCACCTCGACATGCCCGCTACTCCCGAGCGCATCTGGACCGCGTGCGAGCGGGTGCGAGGCGGGCAGTGAGCGTGCGCCCGGAAACGGTGGGCGCCACGCCCGCGACGGTTGCGCGGGGGGAAGGACCGCGCGTCCCTCGGTCGCCGCGCACGGTCATCCTCACCGGCCGCACGATCTGCGAACCGCCTCACCGGCACGGCTCTCGGTAGGACAGCGAGGCGATGCCCGCCAACCTCTCCCCCGAATACAAGTCCGCCGAGGCCGCCTTTCGCGCCGCGCGCGAGCCCAAGGAGCGGCTCGATTGCCTGCGCGAGATGCTGCGCACGATCCCCAAGCACAAGGGCACCGATCGTCTTCAGGGCGACATCAAGGCGCGCATCAAGCAGCTCACTGAGGAGCTCGCGGGGCCGAAGAAGGGCGGTACTCGCAGCGGCCCGGCGCTGGTCATCCGGCCCGAGGGCGCCGCGCAGGTCGCGGTGCTGGGGCCGCCCAACTCCGGGAAGTCCGCCCTCGTCGCCCGGCTCACCGGCGCGCACGCCGAGGCCGGCCCGTATCCGTTCACCACGCGGTTCCCGCAGCCCGCGATGCTGCCCTACGAGGACATCCACTTCCAGCTCGTGGACCTGCCGCCGATCGCCCGCGATCACCCGGTGCCGTGGATCGTGAACGCGCTCCAACCCGCCGGCGCGGCGCTGCTCGTCGTCGATCTATCCGACCCCGCGTGCATCGAACGCACCGCCGAGGCCCGGACCCTCCTCGCGGAGAAACGCGTCTCGCTGCTCGCGGACTGGGACGCGGCGCGGGAGCCGCCCGACGTCGACGCCGGCGACTACGATCCGTTCGCGATCCGCCTGCCGGCGCTGATGATCGCGGCGAAGTCCGATCTCCCCGACGACCCCGGCGGCGAGATCGCGGCGTTCAAGGAGCTCGGCGGCTTGACGCTTCCGAGCATCGCGACCTCGGTCGAGACCGGCGCCGGGCTCGACGCGATCGGGCCGTTCCTGTTCGAGCGGCTCGCGATCAACCGTGTCTACACCAAGACACCCGGCCGCCCGCCGGACATGGGCACCCCGTTCACGGTACGCACCGGCGGCACCGTCCACGACGTGGCGCGCCTCATCCACAAGGACTTCGCGCGCTCGCTCAAGTACGCGAAGCTGTGGGGACGCAACGGCCGGTTCAGCGGGCAGCAGGTGGGACGCGACCACCCGGTGAACGACGGCGACATCATCGAGGTTCACATGTGAGCGGGATACGAGGAACGGTGTCAGACCACCGACGGCAATCCATCGATGATGCGAGGCAGCCGCTCCACGAGATAAAGCGGCAGGGACAACAGCCGGTAATGTACCCGCTCGGCGCCGTGGCCGCGGCGGATCTCGGTATCGACCGTCTGCAGCGCCGGCAAGTCCGCATGGAAACGGATGGCGAAAGGTACGCGTTTCTCGAAGACGAACTGGTGCAGTGACTTCAGGGTCCCCGCGCGACCCGCCTTCACTTCAATCGGCACGATGCGGCCGCCGAACTCGGCCACGTAGTCGACCTCCGCATTGTTGGATCGGCCTTCGCGCAGCCAGTAGGTCAGCGCACGGTTCGGCCGCTCGGCATAGAGATATTGCAAGTGCTGGCCGATGAACTGTTCGGCGGTGGGCCCCGCATTGACCAGTTGGGTATGAGTCTGATTTGCAAGCGTCTGCCAGCCGACCCCGCAAACGGCGTTCATCAGGCCGACATCCAGAAATATCAGCTTGAAGACCTTCTCGTTCACATCGGCCTGGAGCGGAAGCGCGGAGCATGGGCTGTGGGTCACCCTGGCGACCACGCGCGCCATCTCCAGAAGGTCGATGTCACGACGAACCGTGGCGCTCTGATCGTCCGGCGAGACGTTGCTGTACTTGATCTTGCGTCCGGGATGGCGAGCCGCGAAGTGGAACACGCGCAGCATTCGAGTCAGGTCCCGGCGAGCTGCATACTTCGGGAAGTCATCGCGCCACGTGTCGACGATGCCGGCATGCACTGCGCTGACGGCAGGCAGGTTCTCGGTCTCGGCATAGACCCTGACCGCTTCAGGCATGCCGCCGACGAAGTGGTAAAGGCGCAGCAACTCCAGCAGGCGTTGGTGAATCAGGGGATGCGGCCCCGGAGATTCTTCGCCGGATGGCCACTCGAACGTCTCGATCTCCCTGGCGAGCCGGTCCTGGCGGACGGCCTTCAGGAACTCGGTGAACGTCATCGGACCCAGATTCAGGTACTCGATGCGTCCGACCGGCATGGAGAATGTGTGGTTCGAGAGCATGAACTCCATCAGCGACCCGGCCGCCACGATGGGTCGCTGCGGCATGTCTTCGAAAAAATACCGGAGCGAGGCGAAAGCGCTGGGCGCAGCCTGGATCTCGTCGAGGAACAGAATGCTTCGATCCGACAGCGGCGCGTCGGACACGGTGTCGATGAGGTTCAGGATGGTCGCCGGGTCGTTACTCGCGAACGCCCGGGCGAGGTGCGGGTGCCGTTCGAGATTGACGGTCACGAGATCGCGGTCGG
>JAKZYK010000230.1:0-3028 GCA_047514485.1 Gammaproteobacteria bacterium | reverse complement strand
GGTCACCAGGAATGCGAGCCAGGCGGACCGCAGTATCAGGTTCCACCGGCGAGCCCACCGTTGCTCGGCAAGCGACGAGAGAGCGAGGCGCTCAAGCAGCTCGCGTTCCCAGCCGGGCGCACCTCGAGGCGGGTACTGCTCGGGCGAGATCGGGGTGAATTCGGATGGCTGGTCAGGCATGAGAACTCAGGAATAACAGCTCTTCCAATGAGGCCGAAACTCTTGCCGGACGCGGACGAACCGGAGGCGGAGCCCACTAAAGCACTGATGAATGCGCGCTTCACGTATGGGCACGGGATACGCAGGGTCGTGTCCCGCTGGCCTTGCAACGCTTCGAACAGGATACGGAAGCACAAACGCGGTGGAGGAGTGTGCCTCCGTTCCCCGGGATGGCGTGCTGCTCGGGCGTGCTGGAGGATGCGTAGTCCGCGTGTGGACCGTGAAGATTCACACGGGCGGTTTCATACGTTCGCGGGATCGGATAGCGTGCGCCGCGGAAAGGTGAGTGCCACCGGTCGCGGAGCACGCTTCGTACCTGCAGGCAGTGCGTATCTCCAACGGGACGGCAAATGAAACAGGACACCAAACTCATCGCGCTCGGTCGCGCGCCGGTGCGCGCGCAGGGTCCGGTCAACCTTCCGGTGCATCGGGCGTCGACGATCCTCTCCGAGCATCTCGACGGCTATGTCCACCGGTTCGAGGGCGACAACCGCTACAACAATGTCACCTACGGGGCGACTGGTACCCAGAACTCGCGGGCGCTCGCCGAGGCCGTCGCGGCCATCGAGGGCGGACATCGCACCGTGGTGACCGGCAGCGGACTCTCAGCAGTGACGATGGCGGTCTCGGCCGTGGTCGACGCCGGCGATCACGTGCTCGTTCCCGATTCAGTGTACGGGCCTACCCGGCGGTTCTGCGCCGAGATCCTCAGCCGCTACGGAGTCGAATCGAGCTTCTACGATCCCGCGATTGGTGCGGGCATCGTGGGGTCGATGCGCGAGAACACGCGGCTCGTCTACACCGAGGCGCCGGGCTCGGTTACGTTCGAGATGCAGGATGTACCCGCGATCACGAAGGCCGCCCACGAGCGCGGCGCGCTGGTCGCGATGGACAATACCTGGGCGACTCCGATCTTCTTCCGTCCGATCGAGCATGGCGTCGACATCTCGATCCAGGCGGGCACGAAATACCTCGCGGGGCATTCGGATCTGGTGATCGGGATGATCACCACCGCGACTGACGAGGTGTTCAAAACGATCGCGGATCAGACGTACGCGTTCGGAGATGTTGCCTCTCCCGACGATTGCTTTCTCGCACTGCGCGGCATGCGCAGCCTCTCGGTGCGGCTCGAACGTCAGTCGGCATCGGCGATGAAGGTCGCCCGCTGGCTCGAATCGCGCTCGGAGGTGAAGCGTGTACTCTATCCGGCGCTGGAGAGCGACCCCGGCCATGCGCTGTGGAAGCGGGATTTCGCGGGCGCGTCGAGCCTGTTCGGACTGGCGATGCATACCACCGACGAGGCAGCGATCGCACGCATGGTGGATGGGCTCGCGCTGTTTCGCATCGGCTCGTCCTGGGGCGGGTACGAGAGCCTCGTTGCTTACAATCGCATGCCGATCGCCCGCGCCGTTATCCCATGGACTGAGACGCCGTTCCTGCTGCGCATGCACATCGGGCTCGAGGATCCCGATGACCTGATCGCCGACCTCGAAGCCGGCCTCGCCCGCCTCGACGCGTGAACCGCGGGTACTGAAGGACATACACGCCAAACCCGGAGGCCGATAGTCCGTCAATTTGCAAAGCGGGATGGCCGGTCCCGCTTCGTCAAGCGCTTTCGGTGCCCGTGCGGCCCCAGAACAGCTTGCGCACGGCTTCGCTGTTCTTGAGCCCGGGACATTCGCCATAGGTGAGGACAGGCACCAGACGAGGCCGGGCTCCTCTCACCCGGGTCACCCGGTGCAGCGTTTGCCGACCGCCGAAGATGAGCAGAGCGCCTGCCGTGAACGGGAGTTCGAGCACGGGGCCGCGATCCCCGTCAAGCACGTTCTCGATAATCGCCTTCTCGTCCGCGCACCCCCGGATCCGAGGTACGTATTCGAAGGAGCCTCCCGATTCCGGCGCTTGCAACATCAGCGTGACCGTGAACTCCGATTCGTCGAAATGCCACCCGTGCTCACCGCCGTCGACGAAGACGTTCACGGAGCATGCGCCCAGGGGATCCGCGAAACGATGGAGCCGCGATTTGCCCAGCACCGCACTGACGAAGTTCTTCAGCGGGTCCCACAGGTACAGGCGCCGGAGCAAGGACTCTTCTCCTATCCGGTCATAGGGCACCGAGCCCACGAAGGTCCGTTCCTGCCGCCCGGCCACGTCTGCGGCCGGTGCGCCGGGGTTGCCGTTTCCGAGACCGTTCTGCGTGAGATAGACGTTGTGGGTGCTCTTGCAGAACCAGGCGTCCCCGATGCTTCCATTCGCTTCCTTGGCCAAGGTTTCCAGCGCCTCCGGCCTGACGAACTCCGCCAGCATGCACAGCCCGTCTTCGAGAAAGCGCCTCCGGCACGCCTGCCTGAATGCGGCGGCGCCGGCCGAGTCGGGATCGTCGATCGGACAGCGTTCAAGATTCACCATGTGAGCGGCGTCGATCACGGGCATCTCGGCCATGTCCATCCTCGGGGATTGCAAAGTGGTGGGCGGTGGCTACAGAGATTGTCCGAGGCGGGCCTCCAACTCCGCGATGCGCGCTTCGGCGGTTCGAAGGGCGGCGGCCTTCTTCTCACAAGCCGCGACCTCGTCCTCGACACGCGCCTTCGTCGCTTGATGAGCCGCGCGCTCCTGCTCCATGTGGGCTTGCATCTCTTCGTGGGCAGGGAGGTCCTCCCCGGTCTCAGGGTCGTGGAACCGCAGCCGGCCTTCTTCGTCGAGCCGCACGTCGAGTCCGAGCGCTTCGCTGTGCAGGCTCAGCCCGCCGCCCACCATCGCGACCGACGGCAGCGGCCGATATTCGCCCCCGTGCAGGCGAAACCCCTGC
>JAKZYK010000229.1:0-9621 GCA_047514485.1 Gammaproteobacteria bacterium | reverse complement strand
CAACGTGCTGATCACCCCTCACACCTCGGACAACATCCACGGCTGGCCCCGCCGGTTCGCAGCGCTCTTCGCGGACAATCTCGACCGCTGGCGCGCCGGTGAACCGCTGCTGAACCTGGTCATCCCGTGAGCGCCGCGAGTACCGCTCCGCTGAGCTGTCGAATCGTAGCCGCTGAACGCGTATCGTGGTCACGCGGGGGCGAACAAGCGCGAGATGAGCCATATTCCCGATGAGTTCGTCCAGTTGGCCGAGGCACTCGCGCAAAGCGCGCGCAGGGCGGCACAACGAACGTCGAACGAACCTGAGGTCGAGATCAAGGCAGACGGGACGCCGGTGACCACCGTCGACCGCGCCGTGGAAGCGGCGTTGCGCCGCGTCATCAAGCAGCAACAGCCCGGGCACGGAATCATTGGAGAGGAATTCGGAGCCGAAGGCGCCGATCGGGACTGGGTCTGGGTCCTCGACCCCGTCGACGGGACGCGACAGTTCGCGGCCGGCCTTCCGAACTTCGGGACCTTGATCGCACTTTGCCACGAGGGGCGCCCCGTCATCGGGGTCATCGCTCATCTGTTCTACGAGTCGGTCTGCCTCGGGGTAGTGGGACGAGGAACGCTCTTCAACCGCCGCCCGGTGCACTGCACGGGACCGAACCGCCTCTCCGAGGCCATCACCTGAATATCGGATCCGGACTCCTTCGACGCCCGCACCGCCCCCGGGATGCAGGCGATCCGCACACGCACGCGGCGGAACGTGTTTGACGGGGGCTGTCTCGGCTACGCATCGCTCGCACGAGGACGACTCGGGCTCTGCCTCAACGGGCCGAACCTCGAATGCTTCGACATCGCCGCGCTGGTGCCGGTGGTGGAAGCCGCGGGGGGGGCGAATCACCGACTGGCAAGGCAACCCTCTCACCATCGCGTCCGAGGGCGAGATCGTCGCCTCTGCGGGCACCAAGCTTCACGACGGCGTCCTTGAAGTGCTGTCGGGTACGCTCAATGGAGCGTCGCATGATCTGCACGGCACCGTCTCCACCACGTGCTAGCATCTCGGGCCGACGTGCCCTCCACGCGATATAAGGAGTGACCATCATGACGCGCCTGCTCAACACCATCGTTGCCCTCTCTCTGCTCGCCGCCTCCGCCGCTTCCGCCGAAGCCTTGAGAGTTGGCACCGAATGCACCTACCACCCGTTCAACTACCGTACCGATGACGGCACCCTCACGGGATACGACGTCGATGTCGCCACCGAGGTCGGAAAGCGCATCGGCGCGGAGATTGAATACGTCTGTCAGGAATGGAAAGGCATGATCCCGTCGCTGCTCGCCGGCAAGTTCGATCTCATCGTCGCCTCGATGTCGATCACCGAAAAGCGCATGAAGCAGATCGAC
Source organism: Gammaproteobacteria bacterium (assembly GCA_047514485.1). Taxonomy (GTDB): domain Bacteria; phylum Pseudomonadota; class Gammaproteobacteria; order HK1; family HK1; genus HK1. The sequence goes on along the minus strand of JAKZYK010000229.1, from coordinate 8,232 downwards.
TTCTCCGGCCCCTACCGGGTGTCCATCGGCCAGTTCGTAGGGAACAAATCCAGGGGCCTGACGCTGTTCAATCCAGATGGCACGGTGAACTCCGCCGGCTTCTCGGAGGTGAGAGTCGGTCTGGAGCGCTCGACGACCTACGAGGAGTGGCTGAAGGCCTATGTGCCGGATGCCGAGGTCGCCTATTACGACAACAACGAGTCGATGTACCTCGACCTCGCGGCCGGGCGCGTCGACGCGATCATGACCAACCCGATGAAGGCCTATCTCAAGTTCCTGTCCAAGGAGGACGGCGCAGGATTCGAGGTCGTCGGGCCGCAGATCGCGGAGGAGCAGTACTTCGGGATCGGGGTCGGCATCGGCCTGCGAAAGGGCAACGATGCCCTCAAGGATCGTATCAACGAGGCGCTCGAGGGGATGGTCAAGGACGGGAGCCTGGGCGAATTCGGTCTGCGCTACTTCCCCTTCACGATTCATCCGCAGGAGTGGACAGGCACTTCCTGAGCGCGTCCCGCTCCGGGAGGCCGCCGTGCAACGCCTGGCGGCCTCCCTAGACGCACTTCTTTCCCGCTCCGGTCGCAGTGACGTGAATCAGGTGCGAGAGCGGGCACTTGCGATCGTTGCTCCGAGCGCCGCGCCCCGCCCGTTGTCTGTGCACCGGTAGGCGCCGCGGAGCGGTCAGGTACCACGCTGCATGGTTGATGTCATCGGCTGGCTCGACGAGTACGCCTGGGGAGCGCTCGTCATTCTCCGAGTCTTTGTCGTCGCCGCGATTCTGACCGTCATTCTGGGTCTCATCGGGTCGGCGGCGAGGCTTGCCGGCGGCCTGCCGTCACGAGTGGCCGGGGTCTACATCACCTTCTTCCGCGGCACACCGGAGCTCCTGGTGCTGCTGCTCTTCTATTTTGGAAGCGCGGTGACGCTGACCGCCATCGCGCAAGCGTTCGATCCGTCCGTGCGATTCGTCGACATCCCACCCTTCTGGGCCGGTTCCCTCGCGCTCGCACTCATCGCCGGCGCCTACGCGAGCGAGAGCTTCCGGGGCGCCTTTCTCGGCGTCGAGAAGGGCCAGATCGACGCGGCACGCTCGCTCGGGCTGAACCATTGGCAGGCCTTTCTGTTCGTGCGGTTCCCACAAGCCTGGCGTATCGCGCTGCCTGCCTTCGGCAACCACATGATCAGCCTCGTCAAGGACACCGCGCTCATCTCGGTCATCGGACTGAACGAGATCATGTTCACGGCGAAGATGGCGACGTCGGTCACTGACAAGCCCTTCACGATGTTCGCGGTGGTCGCGATCATCTACCTCGCCTTTACCACTGTGCTCACCGGGGGATTTCGCCTGCTCGAAGCACGGGCGAATCGGCACCTGGCACGATGAGCTTCGACCTGACGCTGGTGTGGGAGAGCCTTCCCCGGCTCACCGAAGGGCTTTGGCTGACCCTGCTGCTCCTGGCTTGCTCCCTCTCCATCGGGACGCTCCTGGCCGCGCCGACCACCTGGGGGCTGATTCGAGGAGGCCGGACCCTTCAGCCTGTGGCGCGTGCCTACGTGTGGATGTTTCGCGGCACGCCGGCGCTCGTGCAACTCTTCGTGATCTACTACGGGCTCGCCCAGTTCACCTGGCTTCGCGAGACCCCTGCGTGGGTGTTGTTCCGGGAGCCCTTCTGGTGCTGCGTCATCGCGTTCTCGCTCAACTCGGGCGCGTATACCGCCGAGATCCTGCGCGGTGCGATCTCCGGCGTCCCCGCCGGCCAACTCGAGGCCGCGCGCTCGCTCAGCCTGCGGCCCGTCGCGACCTTCTTCAAGGTGGTGTGGCCGCAGGCCCTGCGCCTCGCATTGCCGCCCTATGGCAACGAGGTGGTCGGCATGCTGAAGACCACCGCTCTCGCGAGCACCGTCACGATGGCGGAGATCACCGGAGTGGCCGAGACCATCGCGGCGGAGACCTTTGCCCCCTACGAAGTGTTCCTGTCGGCCGCGGTCATCTACCTGGTGCTGGTATGGATCGTCGAGCGATGCCTCGCCGCCGTCGAACGCACCCTTCGGACGCCGTACTAGGACGGGCATAGTGCGCCGGCTCGGCTAGCGATGGCCTGCGAAGCGTGCTACAGAGTGCCGCCCATCGCTCTGGCGACATCTGAGCGCTGCGCAGCATCGGCGCCGCAATTCACCGCGCCCGACCACAGGCCGCAGACGCTTACCCATGTGACGATTGCTCTGTTTCCCGAGGTTCAAGGATCTCATGAACGCCTTTCCCATCGACCGCGTACGTCGGGAGTTCCCGGTGTTGTCTCAGTCGCGAAGCGGCATAGCCCGAATATTCATGGACAACCCGGGCGGCACCCAGCTCCCCCGGCAGGTCATCGATGCCATTTCGAACGCGCTGGTGGATGCGGCGAGCAACTATGGCGGCTTCTTCGAGAATTCTCGCAACGCCGAGGCAATCTACGCGCGCGCCCACGACGCCATGGCCGATTTCTTGAACGCGCACTCACCGAACGAAATCGTGGTGGCGCAGAGCATGACCAGTCTGACCCTGCACATGTCGCGTTCGTTGGGACGGATCTTCGCCCCGGGGGACGAGGTCATCGTTACCCGCATGGATCACGAGGGCGATGTGTCACCATGGCTCCTGCTCGCGGAAGACCTCGATCTTGTCGTCAAGTGGCTGCCGTTCAGTCTCGATACGTGGAAGATCGAGCCCGAGGATCTGCAGGCCCTGCTGGGTCCGAAGACCCGCCTGCTGGCGCTCAACTATGCGAGCAACCTCACCGGGTCGATCAATGACGTGGCTGATCTGGTGGCGCTGGCACGCTCGGCCGGGGTGATGACCTATGTCGATGCGGTGCAGCTCGCGCCGCACCAGTGCATCGACGTGCAGGCGCTCGACTGCGACTTCCTGGTGTGCTCGTCGTACAAGTTCTTCGGTCCCCACCTCGGAGTGCTCTGGGGACGCCGGCAGCTTCTCGACGAGCTGACCGCCTACAAGGTGCGTTGTGCATCCGATACGTCACCGGAGAAATGGGAAACGGGGACTCCACAGACCGAGTTGCTCGCCGGTCTGGCCGCGTGTGTCGACTACTACGACTGGCTGGGCGATCAGGTGAGTGATCGCGACACGCGACGCGGTCGCATCGAAGCGGCCTATCGGGCCGCCATCGACCACGAGGTCCGTCTGGTGACCCGACTGATTGACGGCATCAATGCGATTCCGGGCACCACCATTCACGGCATCACCAACCCTAACCGGGTGGGAGAGAGGGTGCCTACGGTGTCGATGACCCACAATCGCGTATCGCCTGCGCGGGTGGCCGAACGTCTCGCGCGCGACGAGATCTGCGTCTGGTCCGGCCACAACTATGCCTTCGAGGTCGTGAAGTCCCTCGGGATCGATGAGGAGACCGGGGTCGTGCGGATCGGACTTGCCCACTACAACACCGAGGTGGAGGTGGACAAGACCCTGACCGCGCTCGAACACGCCCTGAAATGAACACGGTCGCGGTTGGGCAGAGGCGCCGGCCGGGTGCTTCGGCGGGATGGGCGGTTGTCCGGACAACCGCCGCGGCGGCGCTGAATGGACGCCGTGGCGGCCCCGCGAGAGGAGGCGGTACCCGCTGCGGTGCACGGCGTTCCGGCTATCGAAGCCGCAGCGTCTCCAGTGCCGAGCGCATCGCCGGCATCGTCCGCGGGGCGAAACGTTCCTGGTCCTGAAGCCTGATCAGCACGACGGTGTCGCCGGAGCTGCCGGCGTACGCTTCCCCGACAATCGGGTCGCCGGCCTCCGTGGCCTGCCAGCGTGCGCGCTTGAGTCGGACGTTTCCCGCCGCCGTCTCGCCGGTATCGGCGACTCTCAAGTTCGACCGGGAATGCGCCAGCTCATCAAGCAGGCTGCGGAGCCGGAACTCGTCCGCGTCGATTCCCGACCATCGGTCCTTCGAGGCGCGTGAGATCACGATCTGCAGAGCCGCTGCCGAGCGCAGGTCCTGGTGAAGCCGATGAAATCCGTAGCTCGCCCGGGCCGGCGTCGTGGTACGGGTGAGCAGGAGAAATCCGGGCGGAAGCGCGATGGTGAACGGGCCGAAGTCCTTCGACCGTTCCAGTCGGGTCGGCGCCAAGGAATCGTGGGTACCGAGGGCATCGCACTGCCCGCGATTGCGCGTCGCACGGCTGAAGATGTCCTGGGCACCAATCGGTTCGCCGCGTGCGACGCGCCGGGCAAGCTCTTCGAGGTCCGCTTCGCTGCCTTCCATCCTGAGCTGGGCGACGGCGCAAGTGCACCAGGCATGGCCCTGGAGACGGTTGTGTCCCCGTGCCCCGCTCTGGCGCACGCAACCGGTCAGGTAATGCTGCAGGAACTGCTCGACCACCTTGCTGTCGGCTCGGACCGGGCCGGCGACATCGATCAACGCCCAGACCAGGACCGCGAGCACGATGCCGGTGGCACCGCGTCCAGACACCGAGGACTTCCGACCGACTCCATCCGCCGCCCCCGGGACGGCGATCCGGTTATTCCTGCACGACGACGACATGGAACCGCCTCGGTCCGTGCGCGCCTTCAAGGATCACGAGTTCGACATCGCCGGTCTTCGACGGGCCGCAGATGAGGTTGACGGTACGCGGCATCGCGCCTCGTTCTTCGCGGAGCAGCGCCCAAGCGTCTTCGAGATGGGGGACGATGCGCGACTCGCGCAGCACCACGATGTGATCTTCGGGCAGGAAGTTCAGCGTCGTCGGGCTCTCCGGCCCCGAGAGGAGCATCACGCTTCCGGTCTCCGCGATGCCGGCGAATGCGCCCGTCACGCTGAGCTGGTCCGATCCGCGGGCCGCGCGCCGCTCGACGACGAGACGGTTCGACCACTGCATCCCTTCGAGTTCCGGAGCCGCCAGGATTTCATCACCGAGTCCGTTGTCTTCGATGTGACGCACGACGACCTCGGAAACCCCGGCAAGAGTGGGGACCGTCGAGACCTGGGTATGCACTGCATTCGCCTTGCGAACGAAGAGGCTGACCGAATCTTCAGCAAGGGCCGGCTTCGGATTCGGGATCGGAGCGCCAAGGCGGCGATCGAGTCCGTCGCGCACGCTCTCGGGCAAGGGTCCCGCGCGGCGCAGCGAGCGCCGCACCGCCCCCAGGATGCGCTCCTTCGCGGCGCTCATCGCGCTCCTCCAGCCCGCCGCTTCGACCAGGCCGACATGAACGTCCTTCCCGCGGGAGCCGGCAGATCGCGGGTTCCGGTCCAGCCCCCGGCGAGCGGCAGCCAGCGGAAGCGGCCCCGGTAGCGTCCGAGGAGACCGAGGACGCGCATCGCGAGTGCCGTCGCGAAACGATAGAGGGCCGGGCGCCGGGCTACGAACGCCCATGCTCGCAGGCCCAGGCGGACGCGCGGCGGCGTGAGGCGCTCATCGAACTCGCGCTCGCGCAGCTTGCGGATCAGGTCCGAGAGCGGGATCTCCATCGGACACACTTCCTTGCAGCGCCCGTTGAGGGTGCATGCATTGGGAAGGTCCCGGGCCTCGTCGAGCCCGACCATCAGCGGGGTCAGAACCGCGCCCATCGGACCCACGTAGACCCAGCCGTAGGCATGCCCGCCCACCGCGTGATAGACCGGGCAGTGGTTCATGCACGCACCGCAGCGGATGCACCGCAGCATTTCGTGGAACTCGTTGCCGAGCATCTGCGAGCGGCCGTTGTCGAGCAGCACGACGTGGTACTCGCCGGGCCCGTCGAGATCATCCGCGCGCCGCGGTCCGCTCGACAGAGTCGTGTAGACCGATGCCTCCTGCCCGGTCGCGCTTCTCGCGAGCACGCGCAGGATGGTGCTCATGTCCTCGAGGGTCGGCACCACCTTCTCGATCCCCGCGGTCACGATGTGCACGTTGGGCAGCGTATTGGTGAGATCGCCGTTGCCCTCGTTGGTCACGATGACGCTCGATCCGGTCTCCGCGACGAGAAAGTTCGCGCCGGTGATCCCGACGTCCGCGGTCTGGAACTTCTCGCGCAGGACGGTGCGCGCCTCGTTGACGAGAGCGGTCGGCTCGGTCTGGCGCTCGTTGAGTCCATACTTCGCATGATGCGTGTGGAAGAGGTCCGAGATCTGATCCTTGGTCTTGTGGATGGCCGGGGCGATGATGTGGCTCGGCGGCTCGTTCGCAAGTTGGATGATGTACTCGCCGAGATCGGTCTCGATCGGCTCGAAGCCCGCCGCTTCCAACGCGTCGTTGAGTGCGATCTCCTCCGCCACCATGGACTTGCCCTTGGTGACCTGCTTTGCGTCGGTCGCGCGGCAGATGTCGATGACAATTGCACACGCCTCGGCCGGCGTGCTCGCCCAGTGCACGTGGCCGCCGTGCTCCTGGACCCGCTGCTCGAAGCGCTCGAGGTAGTAGTCGAGATGATGGAGCGTATGCTCCTTGATCTCGCGCGCGGTGCGCCGCATCGACTCGTACTCGGGGAGCGACCCGACCGCGGCAAGGCGCCGGTCGATGAACCCGGTCCGCGCGCGTGTCATCGCCCGCGCGAGTTCGGGGTTGCGCAGCGCGGCGCGGGCGCGGGCCGGGAAGTCGTGTGCCGCCGACTTCATCGTCCGGGCTCGCCGATCCCGTGTTCGGCCATCCCGGCGAGCACCTCCGCCACGTGGAACACCCGCACCGGGTGCGACTGTCGCGTGAGTCTTCCTGCGATGTTCAACAGGCACCCCAAGTCGCCTCCGAGCAGCACCTCCGCGCCGGTCGCGAGCACGTTCGCGCACTTCTCGTCGACGATGCGGGTGGAGATCTCCGGGTACTTGACGCAGAACGTCCCGCCGAAGCCGCAGCAGGTGCCGGAGTCGCGCATCTCGGTCAGCTTCAATCCGCCGACTGATGCGAGCAGTTCGCGCGGCTGGTCACGGACCCCCATCTCGCGCAAGCCCGAGCAGGAGTCGTGGTACGTCGTGTGAGCCGCGAACCGCGCGTCGATCTCGCGCACGCCGAGCACGTCGGTGAGGAAGCTCGAGAGCTCGTGGGTGCGATCCGCGAGCGACTGCGCTCGTGCGTGCCAGTCGGCGCCGGTGGGAAACAACTGCGGATAGTGTTCTCGCAGCATCCCGGCGCAGGACCCGGACGGCGCAACGACGTAGTCGAAAGACTCGAACGCCTCGATGGTGCGTTTCGCGATCGCCTGCGTATCGCTGGAATCGCCGCTGTTGTACGCAGGCTGCCCGCAGCACGTCTGGGCTGCGGGCACGTGGACGGCGCACCCCGCATCCTCGAGCAGCTTGACCGCGGCGAACCCGACGGAGGGACGGAAGAGGTCGACGAGACAGGTGACGAACAGCCCGACCCACGGGCGGGTCGTCACGTCACCGAGAGATTGTGGAGTCGGGCTCGACACGATTGAAGCTCCGCCCGGGAGTGGCTCCGTCACAAAGGCGCCGCACCGCGCACCGCGATTCTATCCCACTGATACCGGGTCCGCGTGGGGTATATGCTATGCAGGCAATGCACTCGCGCACGGAGCCGAATCGTCGTGTCCTCACGCACCGCCACCATCGAGCGCAACACGCGCGAGACCCGGATCACCGCCACCGTCGCGCTCGACGGCTCCGGCGCCGCGCACTTCGATACCGGAATCCCCTTCTTCGAGCACATGCTCGAACAAGTTGCCCGGCACGGGGTCATCGACCTCGACGTGCGCGCGGAGGGAGACCTCGCGGTCGATGACCACCACACCGTCGAGGACAGCGGCATCGTGCTCGGGCAGGCCATCGCCGAGGCGCTCGGCGACAAGCGCGGAATCGCACGCTACGGACACGCCTACGTCCCGCTCGACGAGGCGCTTTCGAGGGTCGTCATCGACTTCTCCGGACGGCCCGGCCTGTTCTACCGGGTGAGCTACCCCCGCGCGCGGATCGGGGCGTTCGACGTCGACCTGATCCGGGAGTTCTTCCAGGGATTTGCGAACGCGGCGGCGGCAACCGTGCACATCGACTCGCTGCAAGGCGTCAACGCCCATCACATCGCCGAGACGGTGTTCAAGGCATTCGGCCGCGCGCTTCGAATGGCGGTGGCTCCCGATGAGCGGATGGGTGGTACGGTGCCGTCGACGAAGGGCGTGTTGTGAGGCGAGCGGGCTCGTCCCCTGCTGTGAGGCCGTACCGGGACGCACGATGAGCGCGCAGACCGTCGTCGTGGTCGATTACGGCATGGGCAATCTCCGTTCGGTGTCCAAGGCGGTCGAGCACGTCGCCG
>JAKZYK010000228.1:0-6181 GCA_047514485.1 Gammaproteobacteria bacterium | reverse complement strand
CGTCGAGCGTCTGTGGCGCAGTGTCAAGTACGAGGACGTGTACCTGCGGGCCTACGAAACGCCCACCGAGCTTCGGGCAGGACTGGCCCGCTACTTCGGTTTCTACAACACCAGGCGCCGTCACAGCGCACTGGACCGACGTACCCCCGATGCGGTGTACTTCGACCAGGCTCACCGCGATTTGGCAGCCTGAAACCCGACGAAGATTTCACTTACCGCACTGTCCAATTCCCGGGGTCCATTTCTTACGCCGTGCGGCGCGATCATCAGTATATGCGTGTCCCGGCGGGGCAGTGAAGAGCCCGGTTGCGCGCCGGGCCAGGGAGGATCGACGGATGAATGGTCCCGACGATCTGGAGCAGGAGAATGCGGCGCGAGCGCATCTCGAGGCTCAACGCGGCGATCTTGCGCGTCAACGCGAGCCTCGACCTCGGCGAATCTAGTTGGTCGCTCGCTCTGGAAGTCGCGTCACCACGATCTGGTTCTGTGCGGGCGCGGGCCCGCGCGCGTAGGGCTCGACCACAATCCATCGCCGGTGCGAGAGCTGCGGGCCGAATGCTTGGCGTTTCCAGTGCGCACGCACGTGGTGGCGTGCGCGGAACCCCCCGTTGCCGCTCGCACCGCGTCCCTCACCCGTTGCGTGCTCTTGCGCCGCCTCCGGGTCTGGCGCGCGCTCGAGCGCGAACAGCGCCGTGATTGACGTCTGCAGTGCGGGCAGCGCCCCGTTGCGTGCGCGGGTGGCTGCGGTGCTCGGCCGGTAGCTCCCAAGCGGTGTTGGCTCGCCGTCGTTTTCGAGATGCAAAGCGATCGCGGTCTTGACTCGCGCGATCGAACCGGTGTCGGGTTGTGTGAGCGAGTCGATGATGATCTGCCTGCCCGCGCGGCTTTCGGCGTTGTGCGGATCGTCGACGTGCACGGGGGAGCGCAGCGCTGCGAGTCCCGCGTGCGTGCGTTCGCCGTCGGCTGTGGTGCGCCAGCTGAGGACGGTGATGCATGACCTGCCCTGGCCGTCGTCGACCCCGAGGTAGGCGGCGAGCGTCACCTCGTCGCCGTCGGCATCCCACAGCGCGATCGCGTTCGGCTCGTCATCGGCCGGATCTTCGATCTCGACGAGCCACCATCGGTCGCCGAGCTCCGGGCACTGGTGCGGTTGCGGGCACGGTCCCGCTTCGGCGAGCGCGCGCCACAGCCGTGCGGGGATTTCCAGCCCGCAGAGCGTGCGGGCGTCGGTTGCGCGGGCCACATGGTTTCGCTCGGTCTGCTCGAGCATCTTGCGTACCAAGGCGCTGATCGCTTCCAACGCCGGGTGCGCGCTTCGCGTTTCGAGGCGGCCTTCGCCGAGCGCGTGCTCCATCGCACACCATGCGTCGGAGTCGATCTGCGCCTTCGGATCTGCGATCGCCTGCCAGGCGACGGCGCCCATCTCGGCGTAGCCGGCCCAGCCGGCTCGCCACGCCTGCACGGGGCAGCTCGCCCCGATGCGAAAGCCTTCGCGCGCGGCACCGATGACGATCGCCTCGACCGCTCGGTCGGCGTCGGCGCTGGTCCAGGGCGGCGGCGGTGTTCGCGCCACCGCTGCGACCGGCTGCACCGTGCGTACCGCGCCTCCCGGGGCGAAGCGCCCGGCCGGCCGGGCGACGCCCCCGTGGTGGTCGAGCCACGCGAGCGCGGCCGGCACGACGATGCGCGCCATCATCTGCGAGCCGATCGCGTTTTGCCGTCGTGCGAGCATGGCGGCGCGCGATGCGTCACGGGTTGCGCGGGCCGCGTCTTCCCAGCTCGGTCCGAGCACGCACGCTCCGGCCACTGCGTGGTTGCCGTGGATATCCCACTGCGCCCCGATCACGAGCGGGTGGGTCGCCGATCCGATCCGCCCGTGGGTCCACACGCACGCGCAGCGGGTCTTCCACTCGCCGTCGGCCCCACGGCTTCGCCACACCGCGATCCCTGCGGGGACATCGCCTTTCGCGCGCTCGATCTCGATGAGCCATACACGTCCTCCCGGAAACGCGCAGCTGCGGTCGATCACTTCGCGCTGGCCGTACTCGGCGAGCCGCCCGCGCGAGAGCGTGAGCGCGACGATGGGGTCGGCGTGCGGGGGCGTCAGCCAGGGCTCGAGCTCCGGTGCGTCGCGCGCGCCATCGATCGCGTGCCACACGATGGCGCCGAGCTCGGCGACGCTTCGTTGACCCTCGTGTCTCATCTGCTCGACCGGCTGCGGCGACGCGCCGATCGGGCGAGTCCCGTTCTCACCGTGCGGGCGGCGACCCTGGATCAGCCCTTGCCCGAGGGTGCGTCCGAGACTGCCCGGTGCCGTCGCCGGCGGGAGTTTCGCCCAGGTCGCGTCGGTGCCGAGCCCGGCCATGGCGCGGACCAGCGCGTCGAACGCACCGGCGGTGTCGTGGCGCCGCTTGCTCTGCGATCGCATGGCTCGGGCCCCTGTGTGCGTCTGGCCTCGGTCCGCGCGGTGCGGCTTGCCGATCCGGCCGTGACGCGCTCCGGCTCAGATAGCCGCACTACGCGGCGCAATATAACGCAATCCCGGCGCCTGTGGTCCCGATCGTCGTCTTGGTCAGTTGATCGGGAGTGGGCTGTATTTCCGTCGCTTTCCTACTTGCACCCAGATGTTTTACAGGCGTGCGCCGGTGGCGCTGCGGGCGGTGGCAGTGCTCTGCTCCTGGATGCGTGTCATTCGTCGATCTGCGGTGTCCAAAGCCTTAAACACAGGCTGAAGGAGCCGTACAGCCGCACTGCGGCTGTAGCACGATCGCGAAGATGGATGATTTGCTGATCGAGGTTGATCGGGCGCTTCGGGCCCGTGGGTGGTCGGCGCGCCGCGCGTCCATCGAGGCGGCGGGCAATCCCGACTATCTCCGAAACATGCGTCGCGGCTCGGTGGCGACGATCGAGCGGTTCAGAACCCTATGTGAGGTGCTGGGTTTGGAGTTCTACGTGGGTGCTCCCCGTGAGACCGGCAGCGTGGACCGAAATCGTCTGCTCGCCGCGCTGGAGGCGACCGATCGGGTTCTAAGTGAGGAGGCGATCCCGCGTGAGCTCGACCTTTCCGACAAGGCGCGCATGGTCGCCGCGGTCTACGAGCTGCTCGGCGATGTGGCGATGGCGCCCGACAGCCCTTTGGTGATCAATCGGATCAGGCGCCTGATCCAGGCTGCGATGGGGTTGGCGCGTTGGCTCCCCGAGCCAACGCACCGTTGATCAGCGACCAGCGCCGACCCGCGTGGAGGCCGTCTGCGTTCGCTGCTGCGCGAGCCCGTCGTTGAAGAGCGCTAGATACTTGCGCCGCGCGGACGGGCTCATCGTTCCGCGTATCGCAAGCTGCCCGAAGAAAAACAGCTGCGCGAGCAGCCCCGACACGTCGCCGGGCCTAGCGATCCCGGTGAGGGTTTCGGTCTCCGCGACAAGGCGCGGATCGCACGGATCCGCTTCGTTTAGCTCCAACCGATCAAGTGCTGTCATGCCGTCATCGCCTCCTCGAATTCGTGACCGCTGGTCGACCCTACCCGACGTGCGTCTCGATGTAGTCGACCGTCTTCTGAACGGTGGTGATCCTCTTCGCCTCTTCCTCCGGGATGTCGCAGCCGAACTCGTCCTCGAGTGCCATCATGATCTCGACCATGTCGAGCGAATCCGCCCCGAGTTCATCGACGAACGTCGAGTCGGTTCCGATCTCCTCGCTCTTCACGCCCAGGTGCGCGGCGACGATGTTTTTGACCCGGTCCTGCACTGTCACCATCCTTTCCCTCCTTCGTGCACGAATCTCGCAGCAGCAGTATATGCACCTGCTACGAGGGTCCTTTCGGGACGCCGTCTTGCGCAGTCGTCAGGCCCGCGCACGGGCCGATCACTTGTGAACCCATACTGTACGGAGGTTCTTCCTCGTACAGGGCGATCGCGTGCCTGCTCCGGCCTCTTGGCTCTACCTCGACGCCGACGGTTTCTTCGCATCCTGCGAGGAGGCGGCCGATCCGCGCCTGCACGGCCGTCCTGTCGGTGTCGTCGCGGGGAGCTGAGCCTCGCCCCGGGTGGCGTCGCGTGCTCCCTGAACCCGTGCGTCGAGCTGCTACCGCAGGTGAAGCCACCACACGGCGAAGGGCGAGCGGTGGTTCACTTCCGCTGCCTGACTCCCCCTGGCGGCGCCATGGGCCGGGTAGGGCGGTTCGCTCTCCGGAGCTTGTCCGCCCGGAAGTGGTTGGATCCGCCCGTGCAGTCCCGTGCCCTCGCCCTGTTGAACAGCGGATGACGGCACGGCCGCGGACTCGCGACTCCTGTCGAGGCGACGATCGACGTCATCGTGAGCCTCAGGCGTCGCGCAGCGCATCGGCTGTGTCGTCGCGACCCTCGCGTATGGCGACATCGAGCGCAGTGGCTCCGTAGACATTCATTACGTTGCGAAGGGCGCCGGCCGCGAGCAGGGCCCTGATGGCTCCCACCGAGCCCTGGTAGGCCGCGGCGTGGAGCGCGGTATTGCCCGCAAGGTTCTTCGCGTTCGGATTTGCCCCGGCCTCGATGAGCGCGTCGATCTCCGCGACGTCGTCGCTCTCGGCGAGCGTCGGCGCGGGGGCGCTGTCTCGGATGTCTTGGGATTCAGCGCGTTTCCGGCCGGACCGCCCATGGCGCCTGGCGCAGCTCGTAGAGCGTTGCGCCGATCCGCACCAGTGTCTGGCGTCCCACTCCCGGGATCGGCGCGATGTCCTCGACGGGGATCGGCCGCCACTTGCAGGGCGTGTTGGCGGCGAGCGCCGCGATCGCCTCGCTCGGCGCGGGCACGGGTGCGTCGTCGGCGCCGGTGCTCGGGCACAGATTCGCCATGACGGTGTGCTCGTCGGCCCCTTCGACCGGGCCCATCGTCGATGCGCGCACGTTCGACTCGGCCATCGTCGCCATTCCGCGTGCGCAGCTGGGCGTCGCGCAGCGTTCGTGCTCGAGCGTTCCGTCGCTGTCGAACGAGAGCTGTTCGGCCGGGAGCGTCCCTTCGATGGCTCCGGTTCCCTCGAACGTCCGCTCTGCGCTCATGGTTCCCTCGCGGGCGAGCACGATGCGGCCTTCCGCGTCGAGCCCAATCACCTGCACGTCGGTGCCGTCGTTCCAGATTTCGAGGCTCAGCGTTCCGTATCCGGGCAGCGGCTGCGTTGTGTGGCGCATCACCGTGACCTCCTGGGTGGCGGCGTCTGCGGGGATGAGCGCCAGTAGTCCGAGCCCGATGGTGATGGTGATGGCGCTCAGTGTGCGGATCGTTTGGCTGATCTTCATGGTGGTCTCCTTATCGGTCTGCGGGGGAACGGCGTTCGGCCGGTGGTTGTTCGCTCGCCGGGCGGTGTGCGAAGGGCCACTGGCCCTTCTCCGTGTTGGTGTGGGCGAATGCCCCTCGTCGGACGCTGTTTCCGAATTCCCTCCTCTCGTGTTGTGTGGGTGCTGCGTTGGTCGGACTCAGAACCTGTCCGGGTGACAGGAGCCCGCGGCTGCTCGGGCGTGCCGTTGCGCGGGAGTTCGGTTGCGCGGGTGCGCCGGCGTGTGGTCGCAGTTGCGCGCGCTCGGTGAACGAGACGGTCTCTCCGTCACCGGTGCGGAAGTGGTCGATGGCGTAGCGCTCTGAGAGTTTCTTGCCGGCCACGGCGGTGATGATGATCGCCACTCCGAACAGCACCACCATGATCCCCGCTGTCTCTGACGCCTCCATCCAGTTTCGCCCGCGTCTCGCGTAAAGCCCGTAGATGTAGGTGCTCGCCCGCTCGATTCGCTCATCGATGCTCTGCGTGCCGCCAGCGCGCACGGCGTCTACGAACCGTGTGTACTCCTCATCCCCGCCGGCCATCATCGCCTTGAGCAGCTTGCCGCTGAGGAAGGCGCTGTTCGCGCTGATCACGACCTCGCCGCGCCCCCATCCCCGCTCGGTGATAACGACGACGTTCAGCCCTTCGATGCTCGGTGTCTCCTGCGCTGCCTGGAGCACCAGTGCGTGTTCGGCGTGTGTCTCCCACACGCTCATTGCAGCACCGATCGCCATCACCGCGATGCCCGCGATGACGAGGTTGCGTGCCCTTGCATGTTCTGCGGTTCTTGTTCTCACGATCTCCACTTTGCTCTCCTGGGGCCTACCACCGTCTTGTTGGTTTTTGCTTCGAATCTCCCTTCCTCTGCGTCCCCCCGATCACTCCCTACA
>JAKZYK010000227.1:0-3775 GCA_047514485.1 Gammaproteobacteria bacterium | reverse complement strand
ACATAGGGACCCGGCGCTATGATGTCAAGGACGATTCGACACAGCCGTTTCGCGTCTTCTGGGCGAATTGATCGCTTTGCGATCTATGGATTCTTTAGACTGATGCAAACACCGGGTGAGCAGTTACGAATCGCCATTTATTCTTTGGATTCAAATAGATATCTATTTTCTGGCAAGCACTAGCTATCCGACCGTGAAAACGGGTGAAGGGTTGTACGTTTGGACCGACGCGGGCAAGCAGGCTTCGATCGTGGTGAATGAGGCATGAAGCAATGGCCGAATTTCGCGACGGCGTCGAGTTCCGGGTGCAAGGCCGGACGCTCTGGGGTCTTGCCATGCGCTACGGCGACGTGGCCAACATGGGCACCTTCCGCGAGCGATTCGCGCCGGCCGCATTCGCGCCGATCGGCGCGGTTGCCCTAAACCTGCAACACGATCCGGGCCGGGTGCTCGCACGCACTGGGAATGGGTTAATCCTCGCGGATGGACCGCGCTCGCTCGAAGTGCGCGCAGAGCTTTCCAGCCAAGCCGAGCTAGACCTTGTGCGCCGGGGTGCGCTCAATGGTTTCTCCGTCGAGTTCCACGCGCTAGAGCAACGCAGCGATGCCGGGGTGCGGGTGATCGAGCGGGCCGCGCTCACCGGGATCGCGCTTGTCGATCACGGCGCTTATCCCGAGAGCAAAGCGGAAATACGGGCGCAGTCGGGGCGCACCATCCGCGCCACCATCCCGAGCGATACGGATCTCGAGTGCGAGTGTGTCGGCGCCGGATGCAAGATCAAATTGTTGCAAGACACGCTCTCCGAAGCCATCGGGGAAGCGATCGAGGAAGGCCGGACATGGGTTGCCGCACACGGTAACCTTTCCGCGCCGCTCGCGAGCAATTCCCGCGGGACACTTCGCGCGCGGATGGTCGGCGCCGATGCCGAGATCGAAATTGATATCCCGGACTCCGAAGCCGGCCGGGCCGTGATCGCGGCGCACGAGGATAGCGGGGTGGTAGTGCGCCCATTCATTGACCGGGCCGCGGCGGAGTTCACGACCGATGCAGCCGGGGTTACCACCTACACCAAGGCGCCGATCCGCGCGTGGATTGTATCCGCCACGGACAAGCGCGCCGGGTGGCCCGATCCGGAGATCGTACCGACTCCGGAACCCAAGACAACGGCGGAGAAGATCGC
Organism: Gammaproteobacteria bacterium; assembly: GCA_047514485.1. Taxonomy (GTDB): domain Bacteria; phylum Pseudomonadota; class Gammaproteobacteria; order HK1; family HK1; genus HK1. The sequence goes on along the minus strand of JAKZYK010000227.1, from coordinate 2,595 downwards.
GGCGCTGTCGAAGATTGGAAAGCAGCGGAGGCTTCGCCGATGGGTGCTCTAACGGCTCAAGCCCTGTCCCCGTGGCCGACGTCGCCAGTGGCGAATACGGCCGCAATCGCGCGGCTCGCAAGCGCGTTGGTCAACAAGATCCCGGAAGCCGAAGTGAACGCGATCGGATGCGCGGCGGCGGCCCGTGTCGAGCGTGAGGCGCCCGGCGCCCCGCAAGCGATCCGCGACGAGGCGACAATCCGGTACGCGGGGTACCTGACCGAAGGAAGCTACGGTGCCATCCGCAAGCGTTCGATCGGGCCGATCGATTATGAGTTCGTAGTGAATCACGCGAACGCATGGCGGAACTGTGGAGCGGCCGGATTGCTGGCGCCCTGGCGGATTCGCCGGGCCGGGGTGATCGGGTGAAAATCTGGCCGTGGTCGAAGGGCTCGCCGGAGAAACGCGAGTCGGTCCCCTTCACTGACGCGGTGGTTGCCGCTCTCGCGGCGCAAGCTGGCGGGCAGTCCGTTGGTGACGCCAGCGCGATCGCCGCCTTGGAGAGCGCTGTAGCGTTGTACTCGCGCGCATTCGCCGCCGCGGTGGTGACACCGGCCGAAGCGCGCCCGCTGCTCTCGCCGCCGTTCCTGGCGCTGCTCGCGCGGAATCTCATTCGCCGCGGCGAGGACGTGCACCAATTGATCGTTGATCGGGGCGAGCTTCGCCTACAGGCGATCGGATCATGGGATGTCCGGGGCGGGCCGGATGAACGGACATGGTTCTACCGCTGCGATCGGTTCGGACCGAGCGGGAACCTGACCGAATTGGTCCCGGCCGCGGCCGTGCTTCATGCCCGGTACTCGGTCGATTCGGCCCGTCCGTGGTATGGGATCTCACCGCTCGGGTGGGCACGTTCCACGGGCTCGCTCGCCGCGAATCTCGAATCTCGACTTGCTGAGGAAGCCGGCGGCCCAGTCGGGCATGTGATCCCCGTGCCGAGTGACGGCGGCGACGGCACAGACGATGACCCGCTCGCCATGCTCAAAGCCGACATGGCGGCGGCTCGCGGCCGGACCTTGTTGAGCGAAACCACGGCGGCGGGTTGGGGTGAAGGCCGCGCCGCGGCGCCGCAAGCCGACTTCAAACCTCAAAGGTTCGGCGCGAGTCCGCCGGATTCCCTGCCGTTACTGCGCACGGCCGCCGGTCTGAGCGTGCTGAGCGCGTGCGGTGTCCCGATATCGCTCGTGACCGATGCGGACGGCACAAGCCAGCGTGAGGCGTGGCGGCGGTTCGTCATGGGCAGCGTCGAGCCACTCCTTGAGATCGTCCGGGTGGAGATCGAGGCGAAGCTTGAAACCCGCGTCACGTTCAACTTGGATAGCCTTTGGGCTCATGATCTCGCCGGCCGCGCGTCGTCGTTCAAGGCGCTTGTGACGGGCGGCATGGACCTAGAGCGGGCCGCCGCGCGTACCGGGTTGCTCTCGGCGGACGAATGATGCACCGGCAACCCTGGACCGATGCCGAAAGACGGCTTGCCGCCGAGTGCGAATCGCTGGCGGACTTCGCGCGGGTTGCCGCGCAGTTGCGGCGGACTCCGGCGGCCGTGTGCCGGATGCGCTATACCCTCCGGCCGGCCGGGCGGGATCATCGGCCGTGGAAGCCGCACGAAGATCGAATACTGCTCGCGGTCCCGACCTACACTACGGCGATGGGTGATACACGATGCCCGCACGGGACACTGACCGCGATTGCTCGCAGGCTCCGCCGTTCGGTCCTGTCCGTGAAGTCTCGCCGCGTTCGGCTGATGGGCCGCAAGAGCTGACCCGTGGTGCAGCGCGGGCACGGCATCCAGCCGGGCGACGGCGGGAAGGGGGACGAACCGATCGACCGGCCGCGGCGGCGGTGCGCGAACTGCCGGAAGATGTTCCAGCCGACTCGCGCCCGGCGGGTGCTTTGCACTCCATGCTTCCGCGGCACGGTCCATCCGAAAGGGATGCACGGATAGGGAGCGGGCCGGCGGTGTCCGGTATAGTCCGTTCCGGTCCGCTCCGGTCCGATTCGGATGGCTTATCGAATGGTATAACTATGATTTTTCAGAATCCGTGAAATGACCGGTAAATCAGTGTGTTATGATTATACGCGCCGCTTTCTCGGGATGACAGCGCCCCTGTCGCTCAGCTCCAGAGATCGGTGCTCAGATAGCGCTCGCCGGTATCGGGCAGGATCGCGAGCAAGGTCTTGCCCCGTGATTCCTCGCGCCGGGCGATCGCGAGCATGCCAGCCACCGCCGCCCCGCAGGAGATTCCGGCGAAGATACCTTCCTTCTCGGCGAGAAACCGGGCCGTGCCGTAGGCAGCCTCGGCGGTGATCGGCACGATCTCGTCGTAGCTCCCGGTGTCGAGGACGTCGGGAATGAAGCCCGGCGCGGTTCCCATGATCTTGTGCTTGCAGGCGATGCCCTTGGAGAGGATCGGAGAGTCGGCCGGCTCGGTGGCAACGATGCGAAGCCCGGGGATGCGATCGCGGAGATACGTGGATAGCCCCGAGATCGTTCCGCCGGTGCCGGTGGTGCAGACGAGCACGTCCAGATCGGCGCCGAAATCGCCGAAGATCTCG
>JAKZYK010000226.1:0-2898 GCA_047514485.1 Gammaproteobacteria bacterium | reverse complement strand
CTGCAGGCGGCGGACGTTCTCGATGAGGATGTCAACCACGTTGTCCTCGTATTGCCGGGTCTCGCCGGCGGTATGAGGCGTGATCAACGCATTCTCCAGGTCCCACAGCGCGGAGTCGGAGGCCAGCGGCTCCTCCCAGGTGGTGTCGATGCCCGCGCCGGCGATCACGCCGCGTTCGAGGGCGGCGACCAGGTCCGGCTCGTTGACGCAGCGCCCGCGGGCGACATTAATCAGATACGCGCCGGGCTTCATCCGCGCCAACGCCGCCGCATCGATCAGGTTCTCCGTCTGCGGTGTGAGCGGGCACGTGAGCGCAACGACGTCGGCCTCGGCGAGCGATTCAAGGAACCGGTCTGGAGACCGCACCTCGCCAGCGGAGCCGTCGTGGTTCGCGGTGTCGCGCTTGATGCCGACGACTGTCATATCGAACGCGCAGGCGAGGCGGGCGAGCCGCGAGCCGATGGCGCCGAACCCGTAGATGACCATCGTCTTCCCGGTAAGCTCCTCCTCGCGCCGCCCGAGGTCGGAGATCATCCCCCGCCAGACGTGGTCGCGCTGCCGGTCGCGTCCGGTATGGATCTGGCGCACGAGCGCGAGCAGGAGAGCCATCGCATGGTCGCTCACCGCGTTGCGGTTGATGCCGCTGCCGTTGGCGAGCCGCACGCCGCCGGCCCGCAGGGCATCGAGGCCGAACCGCTCGTAGCCGGCCGCGCATACCTGGATGAAACGGGCGTTCGCGGCGTGCTCGAGCATCTCGTCGGACCAGAACCCGGACATCACCAGGACGTGTCCCTCGGAGATGCGGGCAAGAGTTTCGTCACGGCTCCAGGTCTGGAAGTGCCCGATCCCGGTCCGCCGCAACGCGAACCGCTCGGCCAGACGATATGCGACATGGGCGAAATGAATGATGAGCGTGTCGTCGCCTGGCAAGCCGCGAGCGTCGGACATCAGGAATCTCCATGATCGGACTCGGTAGAGTGTCGTCCGGGCAGGGCCGCGAACCGGACACCGGGATACGAGGGCCCGCGCTGGATCGAATCACTCGCGTGCTCTGCGCTCGCAGAACGATCCCGTCGCCCGGCGAAGCTGACGTATCGACGTATCGAACTGTCCGCTTTGCGCCATTGTGCCACCGGATCCCGGTGTTTGCCGATGTGATGGCCGCGCTGCCGTACTCCAGAGTCGAGACTCACGTTCGAATAGCCCGTCCGAGGTCACCCGCTCTCGCCGGCAGGATGGGCCGATCGCCCTGCCGGTGCGGCGCTTCGCCCTGCATCGAGATATGCGCGCAAGCGCTGCACTCCGCTCTCCGGCATGCGCAGCCCCTTCTTGGTACGCCTCCACAGGACATCCTCAGGGGTTCGGGCCCACTCGTGCTCGACCAGATGCGCGACCTCCGCCGCGTAGAGCCCGGCCCCGAAGTGCTCGCCGAGACCGTCGATCCCCGCACGACCGACGAGCAGGGTGTGGATCTCGGTGCCGTAGTGGCGCACGTAGTGGCGGAGAGTCTCTTCCGGAAGCCACGGATAGCGTTCGGCGCAGCACGCGGTGAATCCGTCGATGTCCGCGTTGGGGATGTCCCCTCCGGGCAGGGGGGCATCGCGGGTCCACGCCGGCCGGTCCAAGCCCAGAGGCTCGGCCAGCATGCCGACGGCCTGCTCGGCGAGCTTGCGATAGGTCGTGATCTTGCCGCCGTACACCGAAAGCATGGGCGCCGATCCCCGGTCGAGATGAAGCACGTAGTCGCGGGTGACCTCGCTCGCGTTCTGTGCCTGATCGTCGAACAGCGGACGAATGCCGGAGTACGACCATACGACGTCGCCGGGTGAGAGCGGCTTCTCGAAGTACTCGTTGGCCGCCGCACAGATGTAGTCGACCTCCTCGGAAGTGATCGCGACCGGCCCCGGATCCCCCTCGATCTCCACGTCGGTCGTGCCGAGCAGCGTGTAGTCCTCCTCGAAGGGGATCGCGAACAGCACGCGGCCGTCCCCGCTCTGGAAGATGTAGGGACAGGGATGCTCGAACATCTTCCTGACGACGACGTGGCTTCCTTTCACGAGCCTCACCCCGTGGCTCGTATCGGCGCCGGTATCCAGATCGAGCGTCTTGCCCACCCACGGCCCGCTCGCGTTGACGACGCCCCTCGCCGAGACAGCGAAGCGCGCGCGCGTGGCCCTGTCGACCAGCGTCGCCTCCCAGCACGAGCCGCGGCGCGCGAGCGACACGCACTCGGTGCGGGTTCGAACGTCGGCCCCCCGCGAATGCGCGTCGCGAGCGTTGAGCACCACCAGACGCGAGTCCTGCACCCAGCAATCGGAGTATTCGAACGCCCGGCGATAGCGCTTCTTCAGCGCTCGTCCGCTCACGTGTCGGCCGAGATCGACGCTCGCGCAAGGCGGCAGCAGCGCTCGCCCGCCGAGGTGGTCGTAGAGGAACAGGCCCAGCCGGATCATCCACCAGGGTCGAAGCCCGGCATGATGCAGCAGCACGAAACGCAACGGCCAGATGATGTGCGGGGCATTGCGCAGCAGCACCTCACGCTCCTGAAGGGAGTGGCGCACGAGCCGGAGTTCGCGGTGCTCGAGGTAGCGAAGCCCGCCATGAATCAGCTTGGTGCTGGCCGACGAGGTATGCGCGCCGAGATCGTCCTTCTCGCACAGCAGGACGTCGAGGCCGCGCCCAGCCGCGTCCCGGGCGATGCCCGCACCGTTGATGCCGCCGCCGATGACGAGCAGGTCGACTGTCTTCGGCTCAGGGTCCCTCACACCCATTTGAACACGGCGGTCCCGTAGACGACCCAGGCTTGTAGACGACCGAGGCTCGGAGCCGCTCCAAGGTCAGGATGTGCTGCTACCAATTGAATCCCTCGAAGCAGAATACGGTGTCTCCGAAATTCCC
>JAKZYK010000225.1:0-3993 GCA_047514485.1 Gammaproteobacteria bacterium | reverse complement strand
GTCGCCGGACTCCATGATCGAGAAGACGATGAAGAACCCAAGGGTCACGAACCCCATGTGCGACACCGACGAGTACGCGATCAGCTTCTTCATGTCCGGCTGAACGAGGGCGACGAAGCCGACGTACACGATGGCGACGAGCGAGAGCACGATCATGATCGTCGCAAATTCGCTGCTCGCGTCCGGCGCAATCGGCATGCTGAACCGGACGAAGCCGTAGCCGCCGAGCTTCAGCATGATCGCGGCGAGAATGACCGACCCGCCGGTCGGCGCCTCCACGTGCGCGTCGGGCAGCCACGTGTGCACCGGCCACATGGGCACCTTCACCGCGAACGCCACGAAGAACGCGATGAATACGAGCTTCTGTGCTGTGAGTCCCAACGGCTGCCCGTGCAGATCGAGGACTGCGAACGATCCGGCCTCGGAGTAGAGATAGAGCAGCGCGACCAGCATCAACACCGAGCCGAGAAAGGTATAGAGAAAGAACTTGACGGTGGCGTAGACGCGCCGCGGTCCGCCCCAGATCCCGATGATGAGGAACATCGGAATGAGCAGCGCCTCCCAGAAGACGTAGAACAGAATGGAGTCCAGCGAGGAGAACGCGCCCGCCATCAGTCCTTCCTGAATGAGGAAGGCGGCCATGTACTGCGCCGGCTTGCGCTCGACGAATTCCCATCCGGCGAGCACCACGAGCACCGTCATCAACGTGGTCAGGAGGACGAGCGGCATCGAGATACCGTCCACCCCGAGGTGGTAGTGGATGTCGAACGCGGGGATCCACGCCGTGCGCTCGACGAACTGCATTTCGTACGTCGTCGGATCGAACCCTATCCACAGGAAGATCGACAGCACGAAGGTCGCGAGCGACACGGCGAGGGCGACCCCGCGCACCGTCGGGCCGCCCCGGTCGCCGCTTGCGAGCAGCACCCACAGGCCGCCGGCAATCGGCGTCCAGATGACGAGGCTGAGAAGCGGAAGACCGGTCATCGCGCCGCCTGCCGCTCCCTCTGCGCGACGGACACCGTCACAGCCGCGCCACCACGAACAGCGACACGAGCAGCAGGAGCCCGATAATCATCGCGAACGCGTAGTGGTACAGCAGTCCGGTCTGGACTCGGCGGACCACGCCGGAGAGCCAGCCGATGCCGCGAGCACTGCCGTTGACCATGAGCCCGTCGATGATCCGCACGTCTCCCACCTGCCAGAGACCGCCGCCGACGGCGCGGCCGAGGGCGGCAAGCACCGACTCGTACAGCTCGTCGAAGTAGTACTTGCGCGTCAGCACCGTATGAACGGTGCGGAACCGTTCGGCGATGCGTTGGGGAACATCGGGCCGCCTGCACCAGAGGTACCAGGCGGTCACGGCGCCGAACAGCGTGAGCCAGAACGGCACGGTCACGAAGGCGTGCAGCACCATCGCTCCCGCTCCGTGCCACGATGCCCGCATCCGCCCGAGCACGTCGTGAGCCTGCGAGACGACGATGCTGTCGCCGTAGTGCGAGCCGTAGAGCATCGGCTCCACGAACACCCAGCCCACCACCACCGACGGGATCGCCAGCAGGATCAGCGGCACCGTCACCACCGCCGGCGTCTCGTGCAGGTGCTCGCGGGCATGCGCGTCCATGCGCTCCTCGCCGTGGAATACGAGGAAATACATGCGGAAGCTGTAGAGCGCGGTGATGAAGACGCCGGCCAGCACGCAGACCCAGGCGAACCCGCTGCCCGGGAGCGTCGAATGATGGACCGCTTCGATGATCGACTCCTTGGAGAAGAAGCCGGCGAACCCGGGGGTTCCGATCAGGGCGAGGGTCCCGACGAGCGAGGTGATCCAGGTGATCGGCATGTACTTGCGCAGCCCGCCCATGTTGCGCATGTCCTGATCGTGGTGCAGGGCGATGATCACCGAGCCGGCAGCAAGGAACAGCAGCGCCTTGAAGAACGCGTGCGTGCCGAGATGGAAGATGCTCGCGGCGTAGGCCGATGCGCCGAGGCCCACGGTCATGTAACCCAACTGGGAGAGCGTCGAGTATGCGACCACCCGCTTGATGTCGTGCTGGACCAGCCCGAGCAGCCCCATGAAGAGGGCGGTGATCGCCCCAATTACCAGCACGAAGCTCAGCGCGATCTCAGAGAGCTCGAACAGCGGAGACATCCGCGCCACCATGAAGATGCCGGCCGTGACCATGGTGGCGGCGTGGATGAGGGCCGAGATCGGGGTCGGACCTTCCATCGAGTCCGGCAGCCATACATGGAGCGGGAACTGCGCGGACTTGCCCATCGCGCCGATGAACAGGCAGATGCAGGCGACCGCCAGCACCGGCCACTCCGCTCCGCCAAGCCCGGTCATCGCCGTATCGCGCAACTGCGGCGCGGCGTCGAAGACGTCGGCGTAGTGGAGCGAGCCGGTGTACATGAACAGGCATGCGATGCCGAGGAGGAACCCGAGGTCCCCCACCCGGTTGACGAGGAACGCCTTCAGGTTCGCCCGGATCGCGGACTCGCGGTCGAACCAGAAGCCGATGAGAAGGTACGAGACGACGCCGACTGCTTCCCAGCCGAAGAAGAGCTGCATGAAGTTGTTCGACATCACCAGCATGAGCATCGCGAAGGTGAACAACGAGATATAGCTGAAGAAACGCTGGTAGCCCGGATCCTCGTGCATGTAGCCGATGGTGTAGACGTGAACCATCAGCGAGACGAACGTGACGACGACCATCATCGTCACGCTCAGCTCGTCGATGAGGAAGCCAACCACGATCTCCAGGTCGCCGACGACGCCCCACGTGTATACCGTGCCGTCGAACCCGGGGTTGCCGGCCACTACCACGTCGTAGTACGCGATGACCGAGAGCACGGTGGCGACTGCCACCGCAAAGATCGTCACCCGATGCGCGCCCGAACGTCCGATCACGCGGCCGAGCAGCCCCGCGATCAGCGCCCCGATCAGCGGGGCGAGCACGATCCACAGATAGATTTGAAACATCGGCCGGCGCCGCCCCCTATCCCTTGGTGGAATCCAGATCCGCGACGTTGATCGTCTGCCGGCTCCGGAACAGGACAACGAGAATCGCGAGACCGATCGCCGCCTCCGCCGCCGCGACGGTCAGAATGAAGAAGACGAACACCTGACCGGCGGGGTCACCGAGAAACCGCGAGAACGCGACGAAGTTCAGGTTCACCGACAGCAACATCAGCTCGATCGACATGAGCAGAATGATCACGTTCTTCCGGTTGAGGAAGATCCCGGCGATGCTGAGGCAGAAGAGAATCGCCCCGAGCACGATGAAGTGCGTGAGCGGGATCATCGATCGTCGGGCGACTCGCGCGGCTCGGCTGGCATCCGCACGATGCGGATGCGGTCCTCGCGCCGCACCGCGACCTGCCGGCCCGGATCCTGGGTCTTGACCCCGGCCCGGCGGCGCATCGTCAGCGCGATGGCCGCGACGATGGCAACGAGCAGTATCGCCGCCGCGAGTTCGAACGGATACACGTACACGGTGTAGAGCAGCGCCCCCAGCTCCTTGGTGTTGCTGTACCCGGCCGGGTGGGCCGGCGGGTGCGGCATCGATTCGAGGTCGAAATCGGACACCCCGATCACCAGCGCGATCTCGACGACGACGATCACCGCCACCGCGACGCCGGCGGGAAGGTAACGGATGAACCCTTCGCGCAGGGGCGCGAGGTTGATGTCGAGCATCATCACTACGAACAGGAACAGCACCATCACCGCGCCGACGTAGACGAGCACGAGGATGATGGCGAGGAACTCCGCCTCGAGGAGAAGCCACACGCCCGCGCTCGTGAAGAAGGCGAGGACGAGGAACAGCACGGAATGCACCGGATTCCTCGCGGTGATCACCATGACCGCCGCCCCCACGAGTATCGCGGAGAGGGTATAGAAGACGAGCTGGATGAACATCAACGGTAGAGCGAATCTGCAAGGCGGTCCGCCGCGATCTCGCTCTCGTAGGCATCGCCGATCGCAAGCAGCTT
>JAKZYK010000224.1:0-26184 GCA_047514485.1 Gammaproteobacteria bacterium | reverse complement strand
CGGAGATGACGATGAACGACGGCAGGTTCGATGGCACGAGCAGGTTCAACGGCACGGACCGCTACGTGGCCACCGGCGATCTCGCCATCGCGGTCAACGCCGCGGCGACGCTCGGGCGGCCCCTCCTCGTCAAGGGTGAGCCGGGAACCGGAAAGACCATGCTGGCAGTCGAGGTCGCGCGAGCCCTCGACCGGCGGTTGATCGAGTGGCACATCAAGTCCACCACGAAGGCGCAGCAGGGCCTGTACGAGTACGACGCGGTGGCCCGGCTGCGGGACTCGCAGCTCGGCGACCCTCGGGTCGACGATATCGCCAACTACATCGTGCGCGGCAAGCTGTGGGAAGCGTTTGCGGCCGACATGCAGCCGGTACTGCTAATCGACGAGATCGACAAGGCGGATATCGAGTTCCCGAACGATCTGCTGCTTGAGCTCGATCGCATGGAATTCTTCGTCTACGAGACGAAGGAGACGGTGCGCGCGGTGACCCGCCCCATCGTGATCATCACCAGCAACAACGAGAAAGAGCTGCCCGATGCGTTTCTCCGGCGGTGCTTCTTCCATTACATCCGCTTCCCCGACGCCGACACGATGCGCGAGATCGTCAACGTCCATCATCCGAAGCTGAAGAAGCACCTTCTCGAGCGGGCGCTCGAGGTCTTCTTCGACCTGCGCGACGTCCCGGGGCTCAAGAAGAAACCGTCGACCTCGGAGCTGCTCGACTGGATCAAGCTGCTCGTCGCCGAGGACATTCCTCCCGAGGCCCTGCGAAGCGACGATCGGAAGACGACGATCCCGCCGCTCTACGGCGCCCTGCTGAAGAACGAGCAGGACGTGCACCTGTTCGAGCAACTGCTGTTTCTCGACCGGCGCCGAGGCTGACGCGGGCCGCGGATGCCACGAGAACACCACGGTGCTCGTCGATTTCTTTCTCAAGCTGCGCGGCGCGGCGATTCCCGTCTCGATCACCTAGTACCTCGCGCTGCTCGACGCCCTCGACCACGACGTGTGCGGGTTCAGTGTCGAGGACTTCTACCATCTGTCGCGCGCCGCCCTAGTCAAGGACGAGCGCCACTTCGATCGCTTCGACCTCGTGTTCGGCGCGCACTTCAAGGGCGTGGAGGCATTGTTCGACGGTGTGGCGGGAGAGGTCCCGCTCGAATGGCTGCGCAAGCTCGCGGAGCGGAATCTCTCCGAGGAGGAGAAGGCGCTGGTGGCGTCCCTCGGCGGCTGGGACAAGCTGATGGAGACGCTTCGCCAAAGGCTCGCGGAACAGCGCAAGCGCCACCAGGGCGGCGGCAAGTGGATCGGCACCGCCGGCACGTCGCCATTCGGCGCTTACGGCTACAACCCCGAGGGGGTGCGCATCGGCCAGGACGGCTCGCGCAACCGCCGCGCGGTCAAGGTCTGGGACCGGCGCGAGTACCGCGACTTCGACGACACCGTCGAGCTCGGCACCCGTAGCTTCAAGGTGGCGCTGCGCCGCCTGCGGCAGTTCGCGCGCGAGGGGGCGGCCGAGGAGCTCGATATGGACGGCACGATCCGCTCCACCGCGCGCAATGCGGGGCTGCTGGACGTGCGCATGGTCCCCGAACGGCGCAATGCGGTGAAGGTGCTGCTCTTTCTCGACGCCGGGGGCTCGATGGACGACCACGTCCGCAGGTGCGAGGAGCTGTTCTCGGCGGCTCGCAGCGAGTTCAGGCACCTGGAGCACTTCTACTTCCACAACTGTCTCTACGAATCGGTGTGGCGGGACAATCGCCGCCGGCACGCGCAGCGCATCCCGACCATCGAGGTGCTCCGCACCTACGGCCGCGATCACAAGGTCATCTTCGTGGGGGACGCGACGATGAGCCCGTACGAGATCGTCTATCCCGGGGGCAGCGTCGAGCACTGGAACGAAGAGCCCGGCGCGGTGTGGATGGGACGCATGCTCGCACGGTACGCGCACGCCGTCTGGCTCAACCCGGAACCGGTCCGGCGCTGGGAGACGACCCCGTCGATCGAGATCCTGTGCAAGCTCATGGACGGCAGGATGTTCCCCCTCACCGTGGCGGGAATCGATCGCGGAGTCCGGGAGCTCAAGCGCTGACGCCGGCCTGCTCCACTGCCAGGGTGCCGTGCGCTTCGAGGATCGATCGCGGAGTACGAAGGCTTCAGGGTTGACGCCGGCGTGTCCAGCGCCAACCCCCCGAATCCGTCAGAACAACCCTTCGATCTGACCGCCGTCGTTGATGTAGATGCCCTCGGCCGCCGGCGTCTTGGGAAGACCGGGCATCGTCATCATGTCGCCGCAGACCGCGACCACGAACTCTGCGCCGGCGGAGAGGCGCAACTCTCGCACTGGAACTTCGTGACCCTCCGGAGCGCCCTTGCGCGACGGGTCGGTGGAGAAGCTGTACTGGGTCTTCGCCATGCACACGGGGAAGTGGCCGTACCCACCGTCCTGCAGCGCCCTGAACCGGTTGCGCACGGCCGCGGGCGCGGTGATGCCAGCGGCGCCGTAGATCCGCTTCGCGACCATTTCGACCTTCTCCCACAGCGGCATCTCGTCGGGGTACAGGGTTCGGAACACGCCCTCTTCCGCTTCGATCATCTCCACCACGTGGTGCGCGAGCGCCTCGGTCCCCGCCCCGCCGTTCGCCCAGTGGGAGCAGACGATCGCCTTGGCGCCTTGCGCGGCGGCGGCATCGACGACGGCCTGAAGCTCGGCCTCGGTGTCGGCCGAGAACTGATTCACCGCGACGACCACCGGCACCCCGAACTGCTTGACGTTGGCGAGATGGCGGGCGAGGTTCGCGCACCCCGCCTTGACCGCATCGACGTTCTCCCGCCCAAGGTCCGCGAGGGCCACCCCGCCGTGCATCTTCAGTGCGCGCAGGGTCGCCACCAGCACCACTGCGCCGGGGGCGATGCCGGCCTTCCGGCACTTGATGTCGAAGAACTTCTCGGCGCCCAGATCCGCCCCGAATCCGGCTTCGGTGACGACGTAGTCCGCGAGCTTGAGCGACGCGCGGGTGGCGATGACCGAGTTGCAACCGTGCGCGATGTTCGCGAACGGCCCTCCGTGAATGATGGCGGGGTTGTTCTCCAGGGTCTGCACCAGGTTCGGGGCGAGGGCGTCCTTGAGCAGCACCGTCATCGCGCCGTCGGCTTTCAGATCGCGTGCAGTGACCGCCGCGCGCGCGCGCGTCTGCCCGACGACGATGTTGCCGAGACGGCGCTGGAGATCCTTCAGGTCGGCGGAGAGGCAGAAGATCGCCATCACCTCGGAGGCGACGGTGATGTCGAAGCCATCGCTGCGCGGGAACCCGTTCCCGATCCCGCCGAGGGAGCAGACGATCTCGCGCAGCGCCCGATCGTTCATATCGACCACGCGCCGCCACGACACGCGCCGGGCGTCGAGCCCGAGCGCGTTGCCCTGATGGATGTGATTGTCGAGCAGCGCCGCCAGCAGGTTGTTCGCGGCGCCGATGGCATGGAAATCGCCGGTGAAGTGCAGGTTGATGTCCTCCATCGGCACCACCTGCGCGTAGCCGCCGCCCGCGGCTCCGCCTTTCACGCCGAAGCATGGTCCGAGGCTCGGCTCGCGCAGACAGACCAGCGTCTGCTTTCCGATCCGGTTCAGTCCGTCGGCCAGTCCGACCGATGTGGTCGTCTTGCCTTCACCGGCTGGGGTCGGGGTGATCGCGGTGACCAGTACGAGCTTGCCGTCCTCCCGGTCGGAGAGCGAATCGACGTAGCCGAGGTCGATCTTCGCCTTCGTGTGTCCATACGGCAGCAATGCCTCCGGTGGGATCCCCAGCCGGTCTCCGATCTCCGCAATCGGCTTCTGCATCGCCTCCCGGGCAATTTCGATGTCGCTCTTGGCCAACGTCTCATCCTCCTCGCTGGTTCATGGTCGGTGGGGCCGGACGCGAGCGGGTGCAAGGCCGTCGCTCCGGTTGTCGTTCGGCGGCGAGAGGATACCGAATACGTGGGATACTCGCGCCCCATGTTCACGTGGTGGTTTAGCGCACAGCGCGAGGCCGATCGACTCAATCGAGACGCGGCGACGCTCATCGATATGGCGAGAGCCGTGTCGTCGAGCGAGCGGATCCGAGATGTCGCACTGCGGGTCAGAGACGAGCTCGAAGTCGCACATGCCCGCGGCGGCAGCGATCCGTCGCGCTACGCTCCTCTCATCGCTCACTTCAAGACGCAGCACCGCGAGGCCCGGCGGCGGCGCGACGACGACGCCCTCACCGCCCTGACCCTGGTCATCATCTACCTGCGTGCCGAGGGTCTCGGACCGGGCGCGGATCCGGCGCGGGACAGCATCGACACCTTCATCTCGGAGTGGAGACACGCCTCGGCGGCTTCGCCGCGAGGCCGTCCCGCGGGATAGCCTGGGTCAAGGATCGATCTTCGACAGCACCTGCGTCGGGGTGTCGCCACTGCGGTTGTAGTCCGGGTGGCGCTGCATCGCCTCGAAGGCTTCGTCGCGCACCCCGCGCGACCCGTACCACCGAAACGCCTCGAAGTCCGGGCCCAGCAGGTGGGGCGCGGACATCGTGTCGCCGGGCGGGAGGATGATCCGGATCCCGTATTTGTCCATGACCGTCTCTTCAGTGCTCCTCTCGCCGCGCCTCTCGACCCGCCCCGCGCAGGCCGCTCAGACCCCCTCGACCACGATCATCCGGGTGTTGGTGGATGCCTCGCGCAAGGCCTTGGCCGGCGCGTAGATTTCGGAGCCGTGCCACGCCTTCGCACGGTCCGCGTCGTCGAACTCGATGACCACCAGCCGTTTCGGCTGCCAGCCGCCCTCGAGACCGGCGGTGGCGCCGCCCCGCACGACGTAGCGGCCTCCGAACGCTTCGAGCGTCGGCGGGACGAGCTTTCGATACTCCTCGAATTTCTCGGGGTCGGTGACCTCGACCTCCGCGATGATGTATGCGCTCATGCCGGGAGTCCTCCTCGTTTCGGATCCGGATCTGAGATCCGGAAATGCGCTTCGGTGGGCTGCCCCGCCGTTCCGTTGATGGGCAGGATGTCCTGCGGGCAGGCGGAGAAGACCATCACCGCGTCGAGCTGCGCTTCGAACGTGATGGAGTCGCCGGGCCGGGTGACGGGCGGATCGAACGAGAGCGCCCCTGCCCTTTGCCACGGGATGTTCATGAACAGATTGAGGGGGCTCGGCGTCTCCGGCGGCGTCAGGCCGAGGCTGTGCATTGCGGCCCACAGGTTGTCGGTGCAGTTGTCGTGATACTCGGTGCAGCCGAGCAGCCCGTATCGATGGCTGTCGCAAGCCGCCATGAGGGTATCGTGGATGCCGGGCGACGTATCTTCCACAATCTTCAGGATCGGCCGGCGCCGCGTCGTGTACATGCAGTCCCCGACGCCGGGCATGATCTTGACGAGCGTTGCGCGGGTGTGCTCCATCGACATGAACTCCCGCAGGTCGTGGCGCACGAACGCCCACGTGTCCACGACCTGCTCGCCGTGGGTGTTGATGACCTTCACCGTCTGCCCCCGCTGCACGAATGCCGCGCATCCCCGGCGCGCCGGTATGGTTTGAACCTCTTCCATCGGGAGCTCCTCTTCTGCGGTTTTCGAGCCGGATCGTGAACGTTCCGGGAATTCTCCTACAGTCGGCGGCGGCGGTCGAGCAGCGTTGCCTGTACGGACGGGATGGTGGATAGTCGCGTCGTCGCACCATCGTCCGCCCGTGCGCCGGCGAGTCCATCGCGATGTACAAGTCCGATATCGCCGTCCCGGGCGCCGGTACCCGCCCTCGCGAGATCGTATTCGCCCTCGTTCCCGACTACTCCTTCATCGCGTTCAGCAGCGCGGTGGAGCCGCTACGGATGGCGAACCGGATGCGCGGAGAGCAGTTGTACCGCTGGCGGATCGTCAGCGTGGGGGGGGCGCCGGTCACGAGCAGCAGCGGTCTCTTCGTACAGATCGACGGGGACCTCGGGTCGGTCGAGAACGCCGACCTCGTCATCGTCTGCGCGGGCGAGCAGGTCCAGCGCCATGTCGACAAGACATGTCTCGCCTGGCTGCGCAGGCTCGCCCAGCGCCGGATACCGCTCGGGGCAATCTGCACCGGCGCGTACCTGCTCGCCCGGGCCGATCTTCTCGGTGGATATCGCTGCACGATCCACTGGGAGAACCTTGCGAGCCTGCGCGAGGAACATCCCGACATCACCGTCACCTCCGAGCTATTCGAGATCGACCGGGACCGGTACACCTGCTCCGGGGGCGTCGCTCCCCTCGACATGATGC
The DNA here is from genome assembly GCA_047514485.1 of Gammaproteobacteria bacterium. Lineage (GTDB taxonomy): Bacteria > Pseudomonadota > Gammaproteobacteria > HK1 > HK1 > HK1. Next base: position 19,918 of record JAKZYK010000224.1, on the reverse strand, counting down.
TCAACCTCATTCAGGCCGAGCACGGCAGCCCGCTCGCGGTCGCGATCTCCGAGGAGTTCATCTGCGAGCGCATTCGCGGGCGCAACGACCGGCAACGGGTCCCTCTGAAGCATCATCTCGGCACCAGCCAGCCGAAGCTCGTCGAAGCGATCTCGTTGATGGAGGCCAACATCGAGGAGCCGATGAGCCTCGACGAGCTGTCACGGCACGTCGGGCTGTCGCGGCGGCAGCTCGAGCGGCTGTTCCAGAAGCACGTACGCTGTGTCCCGACGAGGTACTACCTCGAGCTCCGGCTCGCCCGCGCACGCCAGCTTCTCCTGCAGACGACCAGGCCCATCGTCGACATCGCGTTCGCATGCGGATTCGTCTCCGCACCCCACTTCAGCAAGTGCTACCGCGACCGCTACGGCGTTCCTCCCCGTGAGGAGCGCCGGCTCGGCCGGCCCCCGGCCGGCGTCACGGCCGAGGCGCGCACGCGAACCGGCCAGTAGGGGCGACTACACTATCGGGAACGCGGAGTCGGAACGGCGTTCACGCCAGGAGATGAAGACGGCTGTGGAATTCATGTTCTCGAGGTTCGGGTTCGAAATGGCTGGAAATGCATGAATGGATCCCCGCTTTCGCGGAAATGACGGCTGTAGAGGGATGAGTAGCTACCCGAGAACAACTTGTCCCGTACGCGCTGCGCTTCGTTCTCCTTGACGCTGTCGTACTCGGCAACCACCATCCGCCGCGAGACAACCGCACGTCGTGACGGACGAGGCAGAAGACCGACACCTCGCCCGCCGGGATACGGCATACCCCGAAGCATCCACCGATCCGGACGGACCATGACGAGACTTTGCAGCGAACGTTCCACCGAAGGACGCACAACCACGCAACCCGTCTCTCCGCTCACCCCCGGCTTGCCCCGCCAGGGTTCACTGGCCCGGTGGACATCGCTTCACGGCAGCGCCCGCGGCCTTGCCATCGCCAGCCTCGCGCAACAGGCCGATGCACCGGTGCTCGTCATCACCGCGGACAACCAGACCGCGCACCGTCTCGAAGCCGAGTTGGGGTTCTATCTGGACAGGGGCACGGAGATCCTGCGATTTCCGGACTGGGAGACGCTGCCCTACGACCTCTTCTCTCCCCATCAGGACATCGTCTCGGAACGACTGGAGACCGCCGCGAGGCTGCCGTCCCTCGCATCGGGCGTGCTGGTGACCGCGGTCACTACCGCGATGGGACGGATCGCCCCTCTCGGCTTCGTCGACGGCCACCGGTTCCGGATCGAGCGCGGCGACCGCCTCGACATCGATACGTTCCGCCGGCGCCTGGACCAGGCGGGTTACGCCTGCGTGGGCCAGGTGATGGAGCACGGTGAATACGCGGTGCGCGGCTCGCTGTTCGATCTCTTCCCGATGGGCGCCGGCGCACCACTGCGCATCGACCTGCTCGACAACGAGATCGAGAGCCTCCGCATCTTCGACCCCGACAGCCAACGCTCCACGAATCGGGTGGATCGCGTCGACCTGCTCCCGGCTCGTGAGTTCCCGGCCTCCCCCGATGCGGTGTCGGGGTTCAGGCGCGCATGGCGGCGGCGCTTCGAGGGCGATCCGTCGCGATGCCCGATGTATCGAGAGATCAGTCAGGGCGGTTGGCCCGCGGGGATCGAGTACTACCTGCCACTGTTCTTCGAGAACACCGCGACCCTGATGGACTATCTCCCGCCCGGCACCGTCATCGCCCTCACCGAAGACGTCTACGATGCGGCGAAGGCGTTCTGGGCGGACACCCGGGAACGATACGAGAACCGGCGCCACGACCGCGAGCGTCCCGTGCTCTCTCCGGACGAGATCTTCATGCCGGTAGAGGAGCTGTTCTCTGCGCTGGCGGCACATCCCGGCGTACGCCTGCGCCGCGGCAGTGAGAACGGGCGCGGCGGCGCCGTACCGTTCGCGACGCGGGCGCCGCCGGCGCTGCCAATCGACGGGCGGGCGACCCGGCCGATCGGCTTTCTCCAGGACTTCCTCGCTACGCATGCCGGCCGTTGCCTCATCGTCGCGGAGACGCCGGGGCGGCGAGAGGTCCTGCTGGAGACCCTTGGCGCGCATGGCCTGACGCCGGCGCCGGTCGAGTCCTGGAACGAATTCATCGAGGGTGGCGCCGGGCTCGCGATGACCGTCGCCGCCCTCGAGGACGGCGCGTACATCGATGCCCCGTCCATCGTGGTGATCACGGAACCGCAGCTTTTCGGTGCACGCGCCGCCCAACGCCGCCGGCGCCGCGGCGGACGCGACCCCGAGGGGCTGGTGCGCGACTTGAGCGAGCTCCGGATCGGGGCGCCAGTGGTACACGAGGCACATGGCGTAGGGCGCTACGCGGGCCTCGAAGTGCTGGCTATTGGCGGCGCGAACGGGGAGTTTCTCCGGATCGACTACGCGGACGGCGACAAGCTCTACGTACCGGTGGGGTCGCTGCACCTCGTCTCTCGCTACACCGGGGTCGATCCGGAAGCCGCTCCGCTGCACAAGCTCGGCAGCCGGCAATGGCAGCGAGCCCGGCGACGCGCGGCCGAGAGAGTCGCCGACGTGGCGGCGGAGCTGCTCGAGGTGCAGGCTCGACGGGCATGCCGGCCCGGGGTTGCGTTCGAGGTCGAGCCCGAGTACCTCCACGGCTTCGAGGCAGCCTTCCCATTCGAGGAAACACCGGATCAGGCAAGCGCGATCGAGCAGGTCATCGCCGACATGCGCCGGGCGGCGCCGATGGATCGCCTGGTGTGCGGCGACGTCGGCTTCGGCAAGACCGAGGTCGCGATGCGCGCCGCGTTCATCGCGGTGCAGTCCGGGAAGCAGGTCGCGGTGCTCGTCCCGACGACTCTGCTCGCGCAGCAGCATCATCAGACGTTCAACGACCGGTTCGCGGACTGGCCGGTGCGGATCGAACAGCTCTCGCGCTTTCGCGCCCGAGACGCGCAGGCCGAGGTCATGCGCGGCCTCGAGGGCGGCACCGTCGACATCGTCATCGGTACCCACAAGCTGCTCGACGGCGGCATTCGGTTCAAGCGCCTGGGGCTGGTGGTCATCGACGAGGAGCACCGCTTCGGTGTGCGTCAAAAGGAACGATTCAAGACGTTGCGGGCCGAGGTCGACGTCCTCACCCTGACCGCGACGCCGATCCCCCGCACGCTCGACATGGCCCTCTCCGGTTTGCGCGACCTCTCACTCATCGCCACGCCGCCCGCGAAGCGGCTGTCGATTCAGACCTTCGTGCGCCAATGGGACCCGGGAACGCTCCGCGAGGCGTTGCAGCGCGAGGTCCGCCGCGGCGGGCAGATCTTCTTCGTGCACAACAAGGTCGAGAACATCGAACGAATCGCCGGCGACGTACGCGAGCTCGCTCCCGATGCGGACGTGAGAGTCTTGCACGGGCAGATGCGCGAGCGCGATCTGGAGCAGACGATGCTCGACTTCTACCACCGCCGGTTCCAGGTGCTCGTGTGCACGACGATCATCGAGACCGGGATCGACATCCCGAATGCCAACACCATCGTGATCAACCGGGCTGATCGATTCGGACTCGCCCAGTTGCATCAGTTGCGCGGGCGGGTGGGCCGATCGCACCACCGCGCCTACGCCTACCTCATCGTGCCGGACCGGCGGGCGATGACCGCCGATGCAATCAAGCGGCTCGAAGCGATCGAATCACTAGGGGACCTCGGAGTCGGCTTCAACCTCGCGACCCACGACCTCGAGATTCGCGGTGCAGGGGAGATCCTCGGCGACGAGCAGAGCGGGCAGATCCAGGAGGTCGGCTATTCCCTCTATACCCGCCTGCTCGAACGCGCGGTGGCGGCGCTGCGGGCCGGCAAGGCGCCCGCGTTGGACCGGCCGCTCGACACCGGCGCCGAGATTGACGTACGCGAGCCGGCCCTGATCCCCGAGGACTACCTGCCCGACGTGCACACACGCCTGATCATGTACAAGCGGATAGCGAGCGCGCAGAGCGAGGAGGCGCTCGAGGAGCTGATGGTCGAGACGATCGACCGGTTCGGCCTCTTGCCGCCCGCCGCGCGGCTGCTCTTCGATCTCACCCGGCTCAAGCTCCAGGCCACACCACTCGGGGTGCGCAAGATCGAAGCGGGGGCGACCGGCGGCCGCATCGTGTTCCACCCCGAGCCGGACGTCGATCCGGGCAGCGTCATCCGGCTCGTTCAGAGCGAGCCCGACCGGTTCCGGCTCGACGGCGCCGAGCGGCTCCGATTCGCGGGCGACTTCCCGGATGCATCGAGCCGGGTCGACGCGGTGCGGCGGCTGCTCGACTCCCTCGATATCCGCGCCGCCGCGTGAGCGCTTCGCCGGGCTGTACTACACTCCCGGTTCCCTCCGCACCGGTCGTACGACGGGATGAATTTGGCCTGCATACCTGACCAGTGGCGCACCTCGGCAGCCGGCGAGAAGCGACGACCGGTATCGGCCGGCGCTTCTCGCCGGCGCATGGTGCTTGCGCTCACGGTCATGTTCGCAGCCATGCTCGCGATTCCCGCCAGCGCATCCGAGCGGTGGTTCACAGTCGAGATCATCATCTTCGACGATCTGCAGAGCGAGGGACTCCACGCGGAGCACTGGCCCGCGGATCCAGAGGAGCCCTCTCTCGAGGGCGCGGTCGAGCTCACCCTCCCGCCCGAGGACGGGCCGAAGGGGACCGCTCATGCCTTCGGGCTCGTGGATCGTTCCGATTTCTCGCTGAACGGGGTCTGGAGCTCGCTCCGGCGCTCGGCGCGTTACCGTCCCCTGCTGCACGCGGGGTGGCGGCTGCCGGGACTTGATCGTAGCGCCGCGCGGCCGGCGCACGTCAGCGCGCATCTCGGCAGCGGTGGCATCGACGCCGCGGGGCATGAAGGCGGCGCGCTTCCAGCGGTGCACGGCACCGTAAAAGTGTCCCTCGCGCGCTATCTCCACGTCGAGCTGAATCTGCTCTACAGCCGGCCCGGAAACAGCGCGACCGACCCACCGGACGCAGTCCCGACCAGGTTCCGCCTCGTATCGGAGCGCCGGATGCGCTCCGGGGAGCTGCACTACATCGACCATCCCCTGTTCGGGGTACTGGTACTAATCACGCCTTTCCAGGCTGCACCCGAGGCTTGACTAATCACGCCCATACAGTAGCTTTCAGGGCTCGAATCTCATACAAAGCCTCAATGATCTTCACGAGCCGGCTCCTGGTGCCGCCTGTGCCGGGGCCAGGCTCGATCCGACCGGGTGGGACGTCGATGACGGTACGAGTTGACGAAGCGAGACGAACACGATTCGGGACGCGGGACATCGCCGGCCTCATCCAGATCTACGAGGCGAGCTACGTTCGCCTCGCCAGGCTCGTTCCCGATCTGCCGGGGTGCGATCGCGTGATGGTCTCGCGTGTCGCTGGAGCCCTGGATCTCCATCTTGAGCTCATCGAGCGCCAGCCGTACACGACGTCACTGGTATTGACGTACCGATTCGCAGGCCGCGGCGGCTGCGTGCTCGAGCCGAATGCACGGATCAACGTCTACCATGACGTGCGGGCGGCGGAAGTCGTCTCGCACTACCGCCGGCGCAAGAGCCGCGTAATCCGTCCACGGACCCCCGGGCGCATGCCGGAGCTCGACCGGAAATGGCAAATGAATCGGTTCCTCTTGAAGTGGCTCAGATTCTGTACGTTCCAGGGGCATATCTTCATCCCCGGGATCACCCCTACCCTCGACGGATTCTCCCTGACCCGCGATCTGAACACGCTCCCGTACCCGCACCGCCCCACTGAATGACGGATCCTGAAAGCGCAGGCGTCCCCGCCCGCACTCCCTCGGCCCGCCCCTCCTCCCTCGTGCAGTCAGAGATCGGTGCGAGCCGGCACCGGCGGCATACGCTCGTTCAACCGGGTGGGCCGCCGTCCGAGGCGATGTTCGTAGATCGCGCTGTAGGCAAGGAGCCGTCTTACGTAGCGGCGCGTCTCGGTGAAGGGGATGTTGTCGATCCACACCGGGGCCTCGACCTCGCCCTCCGCCGGAAGCCAGCTTCTGACCCGATGAGGACCGGCGTTGTATGAAGCCGCGGCCAGTACAAAGCGCCCTCCCGTCTTCGAAAGCAACGATCGAACGTAATGCGTTCCGAGATCCACGTTGAGGTTGGGGACGAGAAGCTGATTCCTGCTGCGCAACTGCCGGCCCATTGCCCGCATGAGCGTGCGTCCGGTACGCGGCATGATCTGCATCAGTCCCAGCGCGCCCGCCGGTGAACGGGCATCCGGTATGAACGCGCTCTCCTGACGGATGAACGCGTAGACCGTCGCGGGCGACAGGTCCCGGCGGCTCGATGCCGATTCAACGGCACCGCGGTAGACGATCGGGAATCTCAGCTCCAGATCGTCCCGCTCCGGCGTGCGGGCGATGGTGAGGATCGCGCGTCCGTGCCAGCCCCGGCACCGTGCGATCCACGACGCGGCCTTGAGCTCTTCCTCACCGAGGTCGCGGGAGAGCGCGTGCCACTCTCTGCGGGCATCGACCCGGCGTTCGAGCGCGAGAAGCTCCAGCGCACGCCGCACGGCCGGCATCGTCGCGATCCGCTCGACGGTCTCCGCCGCGACCTCGAGCGGGCGGTGGTTGAAGCGGTATTCCGTTCCCAGCCGGTCTGCGGCAAGGAATCCGTAATAGTCTCTCTCGCGGGCGAGCGAATCGTAGTTCGTGCGGGCTTCGTCCGCCCTGCCAGTGGCTTCCAGCGCGCGAGCACGCCAATACCTCCACCGTTCCCGCCCACGCTCCTCTTCGGGCATCGAAGCGATGCCTTCAATGACCTTGCTCCATTGCGAGTGAAGCACCGCGGCCGCGGCGCGCCACCGCAGCAGATGCTCGTCGGCATGCGCTGCATCGACGCGCCATAGCCAATCGATCGCCTGCGGCTCATGGCGGCTCGCGAACGACAGCCCGATACGCCGCGCGATCGCGGCGCGTGCCGCGGCGCCGAGCTCGAACCGCGCCTCCACCTGTGCGAGCGCCTCGACCGCGGCGGCCGGGTCGCGGCGCGCCAGTCGTTCGAGCCCATGCACGAGGATCGCCTCGACCCGTGACGGCTCGCCGTCGAGATCGACGGTGCCCACCCGTCGCGGGCTCTTGTGGACCGCACGCCACGCGGCCGCCAACCGGCGGCCGGCCGGATCGAGAAAGCGCTCGAGATAACGAGCGAGCCGGGGGTTGCCGCGGGCCATCGCGAGGCCGATCCGCTCCCACGCCAGCGATGGAGAGAATCGATCCGATTCGAGCCACACTGCGAATACCGGATCGCATGCCTTCGGGCGGGACTTCCCCGACATCCACAGCCTCTGCGCCGCCGAGAACGCGCCGGATTCGTCTCCGATCTCAAGCAGTGCCCGGGCATGGTGGCACTGGAGATCGATCGAGTCGCCCCGGGAGTACCACTCGATGAACTTGCGCCATTCACGCCGGCCGGCGAGCTGGCGTAGCCAGCGCCTTTGGAGCTGGAACGTCACCGGCTCTCCGTCGTAGCGTTTCAGGAACGCCTCGATCTCGGGCACTGCAACGTGCGGCAGAGCGGTCTGCAGCCGTGCAAGCTCGACGTACGGGAACAGCGGGTAGCCGCCAAGGCCGCTCCGCAACTGCTCCAATGCGTTGCGGCTCTTCGGAGGAGATCGCTCCGCTTCGACGAACGCGGGGCGACTCGCCGCGTCCGGCATTGCCGGGCACGTCGCGCCGGCTACGAGCCGCGGCAGGCAGATCGCCGAGATGGTCACGAGCACAATCAATCCTTGCGCCATTGAATCTTCCGAATCAGGTGTATCGGCGCGAAGCGCCGGGTTGTGGTGCGGCCAGCAGGTCTTTCAGACACCGCCAGTCGAACGCCGGTCCGGGGTCGGTCTTGCGTTGCGGCGCGACGTCACTGTGCCCGACGATTCGATCCGCGGTGATTGCAGGCCAGCGATGCATGAGAGTGCGGCACGCGTCGCCGAGACGCTCGTACTGGGCAGCCTCGTACGGCGTGCAATCCGCGCCCTCCAGCTCGATGCCGATGGAGAAGTCGTTGCAACGGACACGTTCCCCGAAACGGGACTCGCCCGCGTGCCAGGCCCGGCCGGAGAGGGCGACGAACTGGACGAGCGAGCCGTCGCGCCGGATCAGGAGATGGGCGGATACCCTCAGATCGGCGATGGTGCGGAAGCACTCGTGAGCGCGTGGATCGATCCGATTGCAGAACAAGTGCTCAATGTGGGGTCCCCCGAACTCGCCGGGCGGCAAGCTGATGCCATGGACGACGACCAGATCGATGCCGCAGCCGGGCGGCCGGGCATCGAAGTTCGGCGACGAGACGCGGCGGGCATCGTCGAACCAGTCTCCGGCCGAATCGAGGGTCAACACCCGGCCGGCCGCTCCATGCGCGGCGGTTCGGGACGGCAACTGCTACAGGCATCCCGGCGATACAGGCGGATCATGCACATGCCCCGATCATCGCTGAACCGACACACACCGGTAAACGTGCATCGTCACCCGGCGGTTTCGCCGGCGCAGGCTATCCACTCGGACCCGCAACCGTCACGCCTCCATCGACGACGATGCATTGGCCGGTGACGTACGCACCGGCACGCGACGCGAGGAAGACCGCGGCGCCGGCGATATCCTGCGGCTCGCCGAGGCGGCGAAGCGGCGTGACCCGCTCCCGGGCGGTTCTCCGTGCATCATCCTCCCACAGGGCCCGGGCGAAATCCGTTCGCACCAGGCCCGGAGCGATGGCATTGACCCGGACCCCGGCCGGACCCCACTCCACGGCCAGGCTGCGCACGAGCTGGATCTCCGCCGCCTTCGATACGGCGTAGGCGCCAAGCACTGCATCGCCCGTGAACGCGGCGATGCTGGATACGAGGATGACCGCGCCCTCGCCTCGCTCGGCCATGCCGGGGATCACCCGGTTGCACAGCCACAGGTTGCTGCGTACGTTGGTGCCCATGATCTTGTCCCACGCCGTGTCTTCGATGCCGCGCAGCGGCCCGAAGTACGGATTCGCCGCCGCATTGCCGACGAAGACATCGACTGGGCCGAGTCGTTCGGCGGCTTCGTCTGCGAGAGCATCGACTGCCTCACGGTCCGAGACGTTGCACGCGATTGCGATGGCCTCGGCACCGCGCGCGCGGAGCGATTCCGCGACGCGATCGCAGGCATCCTGCCCGCGGCTCGATACGACGATCTTCGCACCGGCCTGCGCAAACGCCTCCGCGATCGCCCGGCCGATGCCGCGGCTCGATCCGGTGACCAGAGCGACCTTTCCAGTCATGTCGAAGAGTGCGGGCGTCATCGCCGGAGTCTCCATCCGGTCTCTGCGCACACCCGCACGAGATCGCGCTTCGACAGCGCCTCGCGTGACGAGGCGTTGCCGGCGAGCCCGCGGCGATAGACCCCCTGGAGGATGGCGGCGAGGCGGAAGAACGAAAACGAAAGATAGAAGCGCCAGTGCGGAATCTCGTTGATTCCCGCGTACCGGCAGTAGTCATCGAGAAGCTCCGATTCGCGCGGAATTCCCGATGCAGCGCCTGCGTACGGCGTGAGATTGGGCCGTCCCGGCGCGTCATGATGGTAGCTCATGCACAGGTAGGCGAGATCCGCGAACGGATCCCCCAGCGTCGCGAGCTCCCAGTCGAGCACGCCCTCGAGCCGGGTGGCGTCGCGTGCAAACACCAGGTTTCCGAAACGGTAATCTCCATGCACGAGCGTCGTGCGCGAGGACCGCGGCAGGTGCGTGGAGAGCCAATGCGCCAGAGCGTCCATCGCTTCGATGTCGTCGGTTCGGGATGCCTCGTACTGCCGTGTCCAGCGCTTGACCTGGCGTTCGAGATAACCGGCGGACGGCCCAAGACCGGAAAGCCCCGCCGCATCGACATCGACCGCATGAATCGCGGCGAGCCCCGCGGCGGCGGACGAATGGATCGCGCGCCGTACGTCCGGGTCGAGCCCCGGCAGCCGCGGATCGGCGAAGATCCGGCCCTCGACGTACGCCATTACGTAGAACGTGGTCCCGATGACCGATTCGTCTTCGCAAAGTGCGAAGATGTCCGGCACCGGGACACCGGAGCCGGCGAGCGCCGCGAGAATCCGATATTCACGCTCCACCTGATGAGCGGTCGGCAGCAGCTTTCCCGGCGGCTTCTTGCGCAGGACGACCCAGCGGGTTGTGGATTCGACCAGAAACGTCGGGTTCGACTGACCACCTTCGAACTGGCGCACGCGAAGCCCGCCGCCAAATCCGTCGAGCCGAGCGGCGAGCCATGTATCAAGGCGGACCGTATCGAACGCGTGAGCGTCGCGGACCTCCACCAGCACCGGTGCCGCATCGCAGTCCGTGGCCATGCTCTCGCCCTGCCGCGGGGCTCGGTATTCGCTCATGCCAGTGATCTCAGCGGCGATGGCTTCCGCGTGCACTTGCGTGATGCCCGCGGCTTCGACGACGAAGCCGAGGATGTCGCGGGCGGTCGTGACTCCCGCCGCCGTCAGTCTCGAGGGCCGGACTCTTTCCAGATCCCGCGGGCAATCGACCGCCCCTGATCGAGCTGTGACGGGGTGAGAATTTCTGCGACGGATTCCCGCAGCTCGGGGCCCATCTCGAAATCGTTCGCGGCCGCCACACCGTACCAGGCATAGGCGAGCACATAGTCTCTCTCGACCCCATAGCCTGCCCGGTACAGATGTCCGATGTTCGCCTGCGCCTCCGCATTCCCCTGCTCGGCGGATTTGCGGAACCAGTCCATGGCCCGTGCATAGTCCTGCGTCACACCTCTGCCCTTCGTGTACATCACACCGAGGCTGAGCTGCGCCCCTGCATCACCCTGAGCCGCCGCGAGACTGAACCACTGCGCTGCGACCGCGTCGTCACGAGCCACGCCGACACCTTCGGCGTACAGCTCGCCAAGGTTCTTCTCAGCGGTTCGCAGCCCCTTCTGCGCCGCGGAACGGAACAGCGCGACCGCACGTTGGAGATCCCGTTCCACGCCCTGGCCGCGCAAATACAACACCCCAAGCCCGTTGTCGCCGCGTGGATCTCCACCTGCGGCGAGTGCCCCGAATTCGCGGAGCGCGACTTCGAATTCTCCCTCTTCGGCCGCTCGAACTGCTGCATCGAAGTCATCGGCGCCAGCGTACATAGGCGCCAGGATGACGAGCAGCGCAACGATGATCCTCGCAATCGCTCGCGAAACGGCGCGTTGCGGAAGCCGCGAATCCGTGTGGTTCACCGTCGGTCGTCAGTCGGGCGCGATACGGGGCTCAGTCGGAACCTTGCGCGTACCGGAGTGTTATGGGCGAGCCGATCTCCAACCATATTCGACCATCCGACCGCACCTGTGAAGATGAGCAGCTCCAGCAATCGCGACCTTCGTCATGCAGAGCGGATCCGGGGCTGAACGTCATCGAACGAACCGGCCTCACTTGCACTGCCCATGAATTGGTCGGGGCGAGAGGATTCGAACCTCCGACCACCTGAACCCCATTCAGGTGCGCTACCAGGCTGCGCTACGCCCCGATGACGGCGAATAGTAGCTCATTCAGCGTTTGAGGATGATGAGGACATCCTCGAGCTCCGTACGGAGCTGCTGCATGATCTGCCGGCTTTGATTGATGTCGAGTCTTGCTTCCTCACCGGAGAGCCGCTGGCGGGCGCCTCCGATCGTGAATCCGTGTTCATAGAGGAGGCTTCGGATCTGCCGGATGAGCATCACGTCCTGCCGCTGATAGTATCGCCGGTTGCCTCGGCGCTTCAGCGGTGCGAGCTGTGGAAACTCCTGCTCCCAGTAACGCAGGACATGCGGCTTCACGCCACAGAGGTCGCTTACTTCACCGATGGTGAAATAGCGCTTTCCTGGGATCGCCGGAAGATCGTTATCTGTCGACGGCTCCAGCATAGGCTTCCACGCGGGCCTTCAGTTTCTGTCCGGGACGGAACGTGACGACGCGACGGGCACTGATCGGGACATCTTCCCCGGTCTTGGGATTTCGCCCCGGCCGTTCATTCTTGTTTCTCAGGTCGAAGTTGCCAAATCCCGACAACTTGACCTGAGCACCCACTTCCAGGGCTTCGCATATCTCTTCGAAGAACATCTCGACAAGTTCTTTGGCTTCTCGTTTGTTCAGGCCGAGCTCCTCATAAAGCTTCTCTGCCATGTCGGCTTTCGTGAGTGCCATTTCAATCCCTCAACGCAACTCCCAGCTTCTTGGTCAGGGAGTCCAAGATCACGGACAGGGCAGCATTGACCTCGGTGTCGTCAAGCGTGCGGGATCGAGACTGGAAGGTCAAGGCTAGAGAAATACTTTTCATCCCTGAATCAATGCCTTCCCCAACATATACGTCAAACAGCTCCAAGTTTTCCAGCTCACCAACACCGGCCTGTCCAATGCATTCACGGACCGCCGAGGCGGAGATTGCTTCCGGCAGCACGAGCGAGAGATCCCGCCGTACCGCCGGGAACCGCGATAACGCCTTGAATTTCGGCACAGTGCCCGTAATGACGGACCCGAGATGGAGCTCGAACAGCACCGCGCCAGGGAGCTTGAGTTCGGACGCAAGCGCCGGATGGAGCGTACCGATGATCCCGACACGCTCGCCGCGCTGTACGATTGCCGCGGTCTGTCCCGGGTGCAGCGCCGGATGGGTGTCCGCCATGAACTCCGCCGCCTGCCCCGACAGGGCAAGCAAAGCCTCGACATCCCCTTTGACGTCGTAGAAATCGACAGTTCGGGGCTCACGAGCCCACTGTTCGGGCACCACCGGTCCTGTCGCGATTCCCCCGATCATCCTCGGCTGGTGGACCTGATTTCCATCACGAAGGAAAACGAGTCCGGTTTCGAACAGCCGAACCCGGGATTGCTGTCGATTGACGTTGTAGATCGCCGCACCGATCAGGCCGGGCCATAGCGTCGTACGCATGACGCCCATGTCCGACGCGATCGGATTGGCGAGCGCGACGCCATCGAGTGCAGGTGCGATGCGCGCCTGCAGCGCTGCGTCGACGAAGCTGTAGGTCACTGCTTCGTGGTATCCGCGGTCGACGAGCCGCCCGCGGATGCGCTCGATGTCGACACGGCTCTCCGCCCGCGCGGCGATGTCCAAATAGGCAGTGGGCATTGTCCCGGGCAGATTCTCGAAGCCAACGATTCTCGCAATCTCCTCGATGAGATCGACTTCGATACCGATGTCCGGCCGATACAGCGGAGGGGTCACGATCCAGCCGGCCTGCGTCTCCTCTACCCGCATTCCGAGCCGAGAGAGAATGTCGTGCACGTCGTGCGCGGGAATCTCCGCGCCGAGCACGCGCCGGATACGCTCGCGGCGCAGAGCAACGGGCTCGGCGCGCGGTACGTGCTCGTCGTCGACGGCTTCGATGATCGGGCCCGGTTCACCCCCGGCAATTTCGAGGAGCAGCTTTGTCGCCCGCTCCATCGCCTCACGTTGCAGATCCGATGCGACGGTGCGTTCGAAGCGGTGCGACGCATCGGTGTGCATTCCGCGGCGTCGGGCCTCCAGCGCGATAGTGCGCGGCTCGAACCATGCGCTCTCGAGAAACACGTCCCGGGTCGCGCCGGTGACTCCGCTCTCGATCCCGCCCATGACTCCCGCGAGCGCCACCGGTCGCGATGCGTCGGCGATGACGAGTGCGTCGTTGTCGAGCTCAAGGACCGAACCGTCCAGCAGCGTCAGTGATTCACCATCGCGACCGTTCCGAACCCGAATTCCGGATTCGAGCCGTCCGAGATCGAAGGCATGCATCGGCTGCCCGAGCTCGAGCATGACGTAGTTGGTGACGTCGACGACCGCGGACAGCGGACGCACACCGCAACGCCGCAAACGCTCCGTCATCCACACTGGGCTTTTCGCCCCTGGGTCGATGCCGCGGACGACGCGGCCGACATAGCGCGGGCAGCGTTCCGGCGCATCGAGTGCGATCGGCAGGATGTCATCGACACGAGGCTGCACTGGCGCCGCACGCTCGCGCGGCTGCATCGTGACGCGGCTTGCGACTGCGATCTCGCGCGCAATCCCGGCGATACAAAGACAGTCACCGCGATTCGGAGTGAGACCCACTTCGATGACGACGTCATCGAGCCCCAGCCACTCGATCAGATCCATCCCAGGCGGTGCGCAGGCATCGAGCTCGAGAATTCCATCCGCGTCGTCGCCGAGACCCAGCTCTCGTGCGGAGCACAGCATGCCCTGCGAGACCTCTCCGCGAATCCTGCTCTTGCGTATTTTCGAGCCATCAGGGAGCCGTGCGCCGGTGCGCGCGAAGGCCGATCGCATGCCGGCGCGCACATTGGGAGCACCACATACGACACGGTAGGTCTCGCTACCGCCGTCGCGCACTTCACAGAGCGACAGCTTGTCGGCGCCGGGATGCGGGGCGACTTCGACGATCTCGGCGACTGTCACGTGCTTGATCGATCCCGCGACGGAAACGACCGACTCGACCTCGAGACCAACCGCGGTCAGCCGCGCGGCAAGTTCTTCCGTATCGATCGGCGGATCGACCCATTCCCGGACCCAGCGCTCATTGAACTTCATGCCGATCTTCTCCGAGCGCTACCCGAACTGCTTCAGGAATCTGAGGTCGTTCTCGAAGAACGATCTCAAGTCATCGACTCCGTAACGAAGCATCGCGAAGCGCTCGACCCCCATACCGAATGCGAATCCGGTATAGCGTTCACTGTCGATTCCGCAGTTCTCGAGCACATTCGGATGCACCATCCCCGAGCCGAGCACCTCGAGCCAGCCGCGCTCACCGCGAATATCGACCTCGGCGGACGGCTCGGTGAATGGAAAGTACGACGGTCGGAACCGCACCTCCAGGTCTTCGGCTTCGAAGAAATGCCGCAGGAAGTCATGGAGGATTCCCTTGAGGTGCGCGAAGCTCACGTCCTCGCCGACCATCAATCCCTCGACCTGATGGAACATCGGGGAATGGGTCTGATCGGAGTCGCATCGGTAGACACGGCCGGGGGCGATGATCCTGAGTGGAGGCTGGCGGGTCTGCATGACCCGTATCTGCACCGGTGACGTGTGGGTGCGAAGCAATCGCCCATCCGGGAAATAAAAGGTGTCCTGCATAGCGCGCGCAGGGTGGTGCGCCGGGATGTTGAGGGCCTCGAAGTTGTGATAGTCATCTTCGAGCTCCGGTCCTTCCACCACTTCGAATCCGATAGCTCGAAACAGCGACGAGATGCGATCGAGGGTGCGGGTGACAGGATGCAGGCCACCGCTCGACTGGCCGCGCCCTGGCAACGAGACATCAAGACGTTCGGATGCGAGCCTCGACTGCAGGACGTTCGCGGAAAGTATCGCCTTGCGCGCATCAAGCACATCCCGAATTGCCTGCTTGCCGTCATTGAGCCGCTTCCCGGCCTCCGGACGCAGCTCGGGCGCCAGCGTCCCCAGGGTTCTCGACTCCGTGGTGATCCGACCCTGTCGTCCCAGGAATTGCACGCGCACTACGTCGAGCTCGCCGAGAGTCTCCGCCGCGGCAATCGCCGCCTCTGCTTCCTGGACGATGTCGTCGACACGGTGATTCATTCCGACGGCCCTCACACGAAAAAAGGGGAAAGGACATTCGGCCTTCCCCCCTTCATCGGTTTCTTGAAACTGGAATGGGTGCGTCTCAGAGGCTGGCCTTGGCCTGCTCGGCAAGCTGGGCGAACGCGGCCTTGTCGGCGACCGCGAGGTCGGCGAGGAGCTTGCGATCGATCTCGATGCCGGCCTTGTCGAGGCCGTTCATGAAACGGCTGTAAGAGAGCCCGTTCTCCCGAGCCTCGGCGTTGATGCGTATGATCCACAGAGCGCGGAACTGGCGCTTTCGTTGACGCCGATCCCGGTACGCCATCTGCCCCGCGCGGATCACGGCCTGCTTCGCGACCCGAAATACGTTCTTGCGGCGTCCTCGATAACCCTTGGCCTGGGCGAGTACCTTCTTGTGGCGGGCGTGTGTCGTTACGCCCCGTTTGACGCGTGGCATCGAATTCCTCCTCAGCCGTAGGGCAACATCCGCGCAACCCTGGGCGCATCAGCCGCCGCCACGGTCTCATGCGGCCGCAGGTGCCGTTTTCGCTTGGTGCTCTTCTTCGTCAGGATGTGACGGCGATGTGACTGATTGCGTTTAAGACGTCCACCGGGGGTACGCCTGAAACGCTTGGCCGCGGCTCGACTCGTCTTTATTTTCGGCATTTCCCGACCCACTCCTCAATGCTGATCCGCTGTTGCGTCCCGGTGCATCATTTCCTCGGTGTCAGCACCATCGACAATCGCCGGCCTTCCATTCTCGGAAACTGCTCGACTTTCGCCAATTCCTGCAGATCGGCCTCTACCCGTTTCAGGAGCTTGGCCCCGAGTTCCTGATGGCGCATCTCCCGGCCCCGGAACCACAACGTCACCTTCGTCTTGTCGCCGTGCTCCAGGAATCGCTTCAGATTACGGAGCTTCGTCTGGTAATCGGCTTCTTCCGTCCCCGGCCGAAACTTGATCTCCTTGACCTGTACGTGCGCCTGCTTCTTCCTCGCGGCAACCCGGCGCTTGTTCTGCTGGAAGAGGAACTTTCCGAAATCCATCAGCCGGCACACCGGCGGCTCCGTGTTCGGCGATATCTCGACAAGATCGAGCCCGACCTCTTCGGCCATGCTCAAAGCCTCAGCTCGGCCGACGATACCGACCTGCTCTCCACCATCCGCGATGAGCCGCATCGACTCGGCGACAATCTCGGCGTTGACCCGGTTTCGTTTTTCCGCGGCGATCGCTGGCGTCTCCAGATATTACGTGAACGTTCGGGAGGAAGGTGGACGTGCGTCCGATCGCGGGCCCTCTTCCCGCTGCCTCATCCGCCGACATCGATCGGAGGGTCGAGTCGTGCGAAGAGTTGTCCCCAACACGGGGACGAATCGCGCGATTCTACTGACGGCACAGAGGAGACTCAAGCTTTCCGTCAAGAGATTTCCGTTCAGGGGTATGTCATCAAGTATGTGGTAGGCGCGAGTGGGATTGAACCACCGACCCCCACGATGTCAACGTGGTGCTCTACCACTGAGCTACGCGCCTTTCGAGCACGGCGGACGATACCGAGTCATTTCAATACCCGCAAGCATCGCATCAATCGTCGCCGGCGACGGCTGCGAGTCCCCTCTCCCGCAGCTCGTGCATCTGGTCACGCACGAGGGCCGCCTCCTCGAATTCGAGATTCCCGGCGTGCCTGTACATCTGCTGCTCGAGCTTGCGCAGGCGTGCGGCGAGCATCGAAGGCGTCATGGCCGCGTACTCGCTGAGTGATTCCGCGACCTTCGCAAAACGACGCGACGATCCGGGCGTACCCGCACGTGCACCTTCCATGATGTCCGCGACCGCCTTGTGGATCCCCTTGGGAGTAATCCCGTGCAGCTTGTTGAACTCGATCTGCTTCCCCCGGCGCCGGTTCGTCTCGCCGATCGCACGTTGCATGGAGCCGGTCACGGTGTCCGCGTAGAGAATCGCGGTACCGTTGATATTGCGAGCCGCTCTTCCAATCGTCTGGATCAGCGATCGATCGGAGCGCAGAAATCCTTCCTTGTCGGCGTCCAGAATCGCGACCAGGGACACCTCGGGCATGTCGAGACCTTCGCGCAGCAGGTTGATCCCGACGAGCACGTCGAATTTGCCGAGACGCAGATCCCGGATGATCTCGACACGCTCGACGGTTTCGATGTCGGAGTGCAGGTATCTCACTCGTACCCCATGCTCGGCAAGATAGTCCGTGAGATCTTCGGCCATCCTCTTCGTCAGCGTCGTCACGAGCACCCGCTCGCCGGTGGCAGCGCGGCGGTGGATCTCCGAGAGCAGGTCGTCGACCTGAGTCGAAGCACGCCGCACCTCGACTTGGGGGTCGACGAGGCCAGTCGGGCGAACGAGCTGCTCGACGACTTCCGCGGCATGCAGCTCTTCGTACGAGCCCGGCGTCGCCGACACGAAGATGGTCTGCGGGGCGAAACGTTCGAATTCGTCGAACCGCAGCGGCCGGTTGTCGAGCGCCGACGGGAGTCGGAACCCGTACTCGACAAGCGTCTCCTTACGCGAGCGGTCGCCGCGATACATCCCCCCGAGCTGGGGGATGGTCACGTGGCTCTCGTCGATGAAGAGCAACGCATCGGCCGGAAGATAGTCGAACAGGGTCGGCGGCGGCTCGCCGGCACGGCGTCCCGACAGGAACCGCGAGTAGTTCTCGATCCCCTTGCAGTGACCGATCTCGGTCATCATCTCGATGTCGAACCGTGTTCGCTGCTCGAGACGCTGTGCCTCGACGAGCCGGTTCGCGTCGCGGAGCACCGCAAGATGATCGATCAGCTCTTCCTTGATAGCTTCGATGGCCTCGAGAACGCGCTCGCGCGGCGTGACGTAATGGCTCTTGGGATACACCGTGAGGCGCGGTACACGCCGGACGATCTCGCCGGTGAGTGGATCGAAATGACTCAGGTTTTCGATCTCGTCGTCGAAGAGCTCGATACGCACCGCGTCCCTCTCCGAATCTGCCGGATACACGTCGATGACCTCGCCTCGAACGCGATACGTTCCACGATGCAGCTCGACCTCGTTTCTCGTGTACTGCAGCTCAGCGAGACGTCTGAGAATGAATCGTTGATCGATCATCTCGCCTCGTACCAGATGCAGCACCATCGCGTGATAGGCAGCCGGATCACCGAGGCCGTAGATCGATGACACGGTGGCCACGATGATGCAGTCACCGTGCTCGAGCAACGCCTTCGTCGCCGACAACCGCATCTGCTCGATGTGATCGTTGATCGACGCATCCTTCTCGATATACGTGTCGGTCGACGGGACGTAGGCCTCCGGCTGGTAGTAGTCGTAGTAGGAGACGAAATACTCGACGGCGTTGTGAGGGAAGAAATCGCGCATCTCTCCGTAGAGCTGCGCGGCCAGCGTCTTGTTGGGAGCAAGCACCAACGCCGGCCGCCCGAGCCTCTCGATGACCTTGGCCATCGTGAACGTCTTCCCGGAGCCGGTGACGCCGAGCAACGTCTGGTGGGCGAGGCCGGCTTCGATCCCTTCGATGAGCCGATCAATCGCAGCGGGCTGATCGCCGGCGGCAGCGAAGTCGGAAACGACGGCAAGGGATCGAGAGCTCATGGACACACACCGCGGCTTGCCGGCCGCGACAGACCGGCGTGATCGCGCCGGGTATTCTAACCTCCGGCACGCGACCGATTTCGTGACTGAATTCGTTGACCGCCTTCTGCACGCCGCGTAGCATACGCAACGCTTCATTCCCCGGTAGCTCAGTCGGTAGAGCGGGTGACTGTTAATCACTAGGTCGGCGGTTCGAGCCCGTCCCGGGGAGCCATAAAAACAAAGACTTACGAGATTTCGGAAAGCCATCGAAAAATTGCGTGTCACCAAGATGTCACCACTGAGCACGGGAAAATCGATGGGAGGACCCGCACCCGGCGCAGGTGGCCGCGATACGGCTCGCCGCCGTCACCGGCCTTCGCATCGGCGAGATTCTCGCCATCCGATGGGAACACCTCGATCTCGACACCGGCCGCCTCACGCTGCCGGCGACGAAGACCGGACGACGGCAGCATGATCTGCCCGCGGCTGCACTTGCCATCCTGACCGACCTGCCCCGAATCAACGAATGGTCCTTCACGACCGGTCGAGACGCGCCGGTGACGTACGCGACCGTGCGCAATACTTTTGCCAAGGCAGCCAGCACTGCCGGCCTGGTCGACGTGCGGCTGCATGACTTGAGGCGTACGGTGATGCCGCGCGCTGCAATGGCCGGTGTCGGAACGCACGTGCTGCGCGTCCTGCTCGGGCACAGGACGACCGCAATGGCCGACCGCTACATCCGCTCCGTGGGCAACCCGGTGCGCGACGCGCGAGAG
>JAKZYK010000223.1:0-6644 GCA_047514485.1 Gammaproteobacteria bacterium | reverse complement strand
GGGTCGCCGGTACACCATGGATGCGGATATCCTCAGTCTGCTTGCCTGCCATGAACGGATCAACGCCGATGTCCGACCCCCATGCCTGGTTTCGAACCCAGCCGAACGCTGCGGAAATCGCCCGCAGGCTCGGTGAATGCTCGTCATGGATCGAGCTCGACCTCGACCACCTGAGCTTCAACCTCGCCCGCATCCGGGAGCGGGTCGGGGTCGAAGTGATGCCGGTGGTGAAGAATGACGCCTACGGCCATGGGCTCGTTCCGATCACCGCACATCTGGCCGGCGAGGGCATCCCGCTGGGTGATGGTCGCGAAGCTCCTGGAAGCCGAGCGGCTGCGCGCCGCGGGGGTCGAGTGCGAGGTGCTGGTGATGGATGTGCTCTTCTCCGACGCGCAGTGCGACCGTGTCGTCGAGCAGGGACTGACGATGGCGGTGTTCACCGAGGAGGCGGCACTGAAGCTCGACGCCGCGGGACGCCGCCGGGGACGTGTCGCTCAGGTGTTCGTGAAGGTGGACACGGGGCTGCGCCGGGTCGGCGTGCGCCACGATCTCGCGCCGGACCTCATCGAGCGGATCGCACGGATGCCGAATGTCCGCGTGGCCGGCGTGTTTTCGAGCTTCATGCAGCACCCGGATCGTGACCGCGAGATGCTCGAACGCTTCACGGCAGTGTGCGCCGAGGTCGAGCGACGTGGCGTCGAGATACCGTTCCGCACCATGGCCAGCACCAACGCCATCTTCCACGACCCCGACGCCTGGCTCGACATGGTGCGCCCGGCGATGTGCCTCTACGGCGTCCATCCGTTCGACGGGGACGACACTTCGGGGCTCGAGCTTCGCCAGGTGCTGTCGATGAAGGCGCGGGTCGAGTACGTGAAGGAGGTCGCGAAGGGAGATTCCGTCACCTACTTCGGCACCTTCACCGCACCGGCACCGATGCGGATCGGCACCCTGCACATCGGGTTTCGCGACGCGCTCCCCCGCGAGCTTGCCAACAAGGCCCGCTACGGGGTCGGCGGCCGGATCATGCCCGGTGTCGGCACCATCGCCCTCAACCACGCGCTGCTCGATCTTACCGGGACCGATGCCGCGGCCGGCGACGAGGTCGAGGTGTTCGCGCGCGACGGTGAGAATGCCTTGCGAGCGATGGCCCAGGCGGCGGGCTGGATGGTGTACAGCCTGATGAACCACCTCAGCCCCGACATCCCACGGGTGTGCTGTCGAGGCGGGGTGCCGGTGGCGTTGCGCGAGCCGGGCGTCGAGTAGCGGCCGGAAGATAGAAAGGGCCGTCGCGGGTGCGACGGCCCTGAACGACATTGCGATCCGGTCACGGATCAGGACATCAGATATCCCCACTCGTGGATGCGGTGGTCGTCGCCCTCGCCGACTGGGTGCTTGCGGTGGCCGCCGAGCTTCGTGGAGCGTGCATCGAGCCAATCGGTAAACAGCGGGATGATGGAGCCGCCCTCGTCCCACATGATCTGCTGCGCCTCGCAGTAGATCTCCCTGCGTTCCGGACCGTCCTTGACGCCTCTCGCCATCTTGACGAGCTCGTCGAATCTCTCGTTCGACCAGAATGCCTCGTTCCACTCGACCCCGGAAATGTAGGTGCTTGAGAAACGTATATCCGCGGTGACACGTGGAAACCAGTTCGAGCCGATGAAGGGGAAGCTGGGGTTCAACCATACCTTCGACCAGTAGCCATCCGCAGGTTCGCGGATGAAGTTGATGTTGAAGCCGATCTTTGCGGCGTTCTCCTTCATCATGAGCGCGATGTCGATCGACTGCACGCCGCCTGCCGACTCGGAGGTACGGAGATCGATCGTGCCCCCGTCCATCTCCGCCTTCTTCAGATGGAACTTCGCCTTGTCGAGGTCGATGTCGCGCTGTGGAATCTCTGGGCAGTAGTACAGATCGGCAGGGGAGATGGGAATGTCGTTGCCCATCATTCCGTAGCCCTTCTGAATGTTGTCGACAACCGCCTTGCGGTCGACCAGCAGCCGCATCGCCTGGCGGAAGTCACGATTGTCGGTGGGCGGTCGGTCGGAGACCATCGGGAACGTCAAGTGGCGGCTCGACGGTGTATTGGCCATCGCCGTGTTCGGAGCGCCCTCGATGATCGGGATCGACTTCGGGTCGACACGAGTCGTGAAGTGAATGTCGCCGGCGAGGAGTGCGTTGACACGCGCGGCGGTGTCTCCGATACCGAAGCTCTCCACCTCGTCGACGTGAGGATAGCCCTCGTGGTGGTAGTTGGGATTCCTCTTTGCCAGCATGCCGATCCCGGGCCGGAAGCTGTCGAGAATGAACGGACCGGTGCCCACGAGGTTGTCGAAGTCTTCGAAGCCGTCCGGCACGATGTTCGACTGGTACATCCCGAGGTACATCGGAAAGTCGGCGTTCGGGGCTTCGATGTCGACCACGAGCCAGTCGCCGTCCGCCTTCAGCTCCGTAATGGTGTCCATGAACTGCTTGATGGGCGACTGGGAATTCTCGCCCCGGTGACGGTTCAGGGAGTAGATGCAGTCCTGGACGGTCAGTGACTTGCCGTTGTGAAACTCGACACCCTTTCGGAGCTTGAACCGCCAGGTCTTGAGATCGTCCGAGTCCCACTCGGTGGCGAGATCCGGCTCCAGCGTGACCTTCGGCGTGTACCGCACGAGCTGGCTGCTGAGTTGATACACCCGCAGGTAGTCGAGTGACACCTTCATGCGGGTCGTATCGAGCGTGTCGTTCGCGCTGTGCGTGTACCAGCCGATTCGCATCCGGCCTCCCTTGACCGGCGTGTCGGCAAGTACCGAATCGGACGCCGTGAGCAGGGAAGTTGCCGTTGTCGCGGCGACCCCGGCCGCGCCGAGTCTGCCCGCAAATTCGCGTCGGGAGATACGGCGGGCTTCGTACTCCTTCTGGTAGTACTTGATGTACTGGTTCATTGTTTGAATACCTCCTTCCTTGAATAAGGAGTTTCATCAGGCCCATTGACGGTCGTGAATCGGCGCTCCGGTGTTCGGCAGGACGCCTCGGCGAATCCGTTCCAAAGTGCCGAGACAAGCGATGCCGGAGGTTCCGGGCGCTGGCCTGATGAGCCGAGACTAACAATCGACGCGGCGAGTGTCACGGGATTCCGTGGCTTGGTCGACACCGATGCGATAGCGGGCGGGGACGAGATTGCCACCCCGGGATTCGTGCGGACTATCAGTCACATGCGGCGGGATTTCCAGCGCTTGAACGAAGTGATCATTCGTATCTGATCCGGACGGTTATTGAAGCTCCGGAACAAGGGGCACGTGGGCATCGGCCGCACGGCGATCGGATGGTTTCGCAGTTGGTTGCCCGAGCCGCCGGGCGGACTCAAGCGTGCGCAGCGAGTGCTTCCAGCAGATCGCCGACGTCGCGGTGACAGGCGATTCCGTGATCCTGCTCCAGCCGATGGACCGGAGGCTTCTCCACGTCGCAGGTGCCGGGAATCATGAGGGGGCAGCGGGTATGGAACGGGCAGCCGGTCAGGCCGATGTTCACCACGTCGGCCATCGCCTGCTCGGCTTCCCTCGTCGCGCGGTGGTCCTCAAGCCAACCGGTGCGCATCTCGGGCACCGAGTTCAGCAGGAGCCGCGTGTACGGGTGGTGCGGGGGCGAGAGGATGCGCTGGGTCGGGCCTTGCTCGGCGACGCGGCCCGCGTAGAGCACGACGATG
Organism: Gammaproteobacteria bacterium; assembly: GCA_047514485.1. GTDB lineage: Bacteria > Pseudomonadota > Gammaproteobacteria > HK1 > HK1 > HK1. The sequence continues at coordinate 2,950 of JAKZYK010000223.1, read as the reverse complement.
CGGTTCGCGAACGATGCCACCGTCGAGAGATCGTGGCTGATGAACACGAACGCGGTATCGAGCCGCTCCTGCAGCGATTCGAGCAGCTTGATGATGGCGGCGCCGACCACGGTGTCGAGGGCCGACGTCACCTCGTCGCAGAGAATGACGTCCGGCTCCGCGGCGAGGGCGCGGGCGAGGTTGACGCGCTGCTTCTCCCCGCCGGAGAGCTCGTGCGGGAAGCGTCCGGCGAAGTCCGCCGGCAGCTCTACCATGTTCAGCAGCTCCCCGACCCGCCGGTCGCGTTCCGCTCCGGTCATCCCGAGATAGAACTCGAGCGGCCGGCCGAGCGCCTGCACCACGAGCTTTTTCGGGTTGAAGGAGACGTCCGGCATCTGCAGCACGAGCTGAACGCGCTGCAGGTCCTTCTTGTCGCGACGCTTCACGTCGGGAGGAAGCGTCTTCCCGTCGAGCCGCACCTCGCCCTCGAACGCGGGGGTGAGGCCGGAGATGACGCGCGCCATCGTCGACTTACCGCAGCCGGACTCCCCAATGACCCCGACCGCCTGTCCGCGCGGGATGTCGATGTCGACGTCGAAGAGGATCTGGACGCCGGGCCGGCCGCCCTTGACGCGCCCGTACCCCGCGTTGATGCCCTGCAGCGACAGGACCGGCTGTTGTACGCTCGATTCGAGGTCGACTCCGGGCCCGCTCGCGCGCGGCGGCGGGCGCACCGCCGCCATGAGCTGCCGGGTGTAGTCGTGCTGCGGCTCGTGGAGGATCTGTTCGGTCTCGCCCTGCTCCATGATCTCGCCGCCGTAGAGCACGATGATGCGATCGGCCATCTGCGACACCACCGCGAGATCGTGGGTCACGTAGAGCGCGGCGGCGCCCGATTGCCGGATCACGTCCTTGAACGCGGCCAGCACCTCGACCTGGGTGGTGACGTCGATCGCGGTGGTCGGCTCGTCGAATACGAGCAGATCCGGCCCGCACGACATCGCCATCACCGCGAGCAGGCGCTGGAGCTGCCCGCCGCTCACCTGGTGCGGGTACTTGCGGCCGATGCGCTCCGGCTCCGGGAGCCGCATCCGGCCGGCCAGCTCCACCATCTGGGCGTCGGCCTCGGCGTGCGGCATCGTGCCGTGAACCAGCGGACCCTCGGTGATCTGGGCGCCGAGGGTGTGGGCGATGTTGAACGCGGCAGCGGCCGACTGCGCGATGTAGGCGACGCGCCGGCCGCGCATCCCGCGCTTCTCCTCGAGCGAGAGGTCGAGCAACGGAGCGCCGTCGAACAGCACCTCGCCGCCCGTGAAGCGGCAGCCCGGCCGCGCGTACGCGAGCGAAGACAGCGCGATGGTCGACTTCCCGGCGCCCGACTCGCCGATGAGCGCGAGCACTTCGCCGCGGTGGGCCTCGAGCGAGACGCCCTGGACGATCTGCATCCATTCGCCGCTCGGGCGCCGGCCTTCCATGTGCAGGTCCTCAATTCGAAGCAGGGCGCTCATTTCACCAGCTCGTCCGAGATGTCCTTCTGCGCGCGGGCGAGGTTCCAGTCGACGAGGAAGTTGATCGACAGGGTCACCGTGAAGATCGCCAGCGCCGGCAGGAGGACGGCGGCGGCGCCGACGAAGAGGCCGATCATGTTGTCCTTCACCATCGATCCCCAGTCGGCGAAGGGGGGCTGCACCCCGAGCCCGAGAAACGAGAGTGCGCTCAGCAGCAGGATCGAGAACGTGTAGCGCAGGCCGAAGTCGGTCGACAGGGGTACGAACGCGTTGGGCAACACCTCGTTCCAGAGGATCCACCACAGGCGCTCGCCGCGGGCGCGGGCGACCTCCACGAAGTCCTGCGTCATCGTGTCCACCGCGAGCGCACGGGAGATGCGGAACACCCGGGTCGCCTCGATGAAGCCGATGGCGCACACGAGCGCCGGGAGCGACGTGCCGAAGATCGACACGATGAGCAGCGCGAGCATGATGGTCGGAAACGAGATGAACGCGTCGACGATGCGGCTGATGACCGAATCGGTCCAGCCTCCGGCGATGCCCGCGATGAATCCGCCCACGACACCGAGGACGAAGGCGAGGATGGTGGCGACGAGAGCAAGCGAGAGGGTGGTCCGCGCACCGTAGACGAGCCTGGATGCGAGGTCCCGTCCGAGGTAGTCGGTGCCGAGCAGCAGCCCCTCGGCTCCGATTGGCGCAAACGACGTCCCGGATACGATCGCGCTCTCCGTATGGGGCGCGATGTACGGAGCGAACAGAGCGACGAAGAGCCAGAACAGCAGGATCGCGATGCAGATGTAACCGTAGATCCCAAGCGGCGGGAACCGGAATCCTCGCCGGAACGGCGCCGCGGCGGCTGCTTCGGCGCCCTGGTTCATTTCGGGTGCCTCAGCCGTGGATTGCTCACGATGGAGATGACGTCGGCGACAATGTAGAACCCGATGTAGATCGCGCAGAACAGCATCGCGCATGCCTGCACCACCGGGATGTCGCGGCTTTGCACCCCATCGACCATCAGCTTGGCGACGCCCGGGAACGAGAAGATCACCTCGACCACGACCACGCCGGTGATGAGGTAGGCGAGGTTGATCGCGACGACGTTGACGATCGGTGCGAACGCGTTCGGCAACGCATGCCAAAGCACGATCCGCATCCGGGGCACGCCCTTGAGGATCGCCATCTCGATCGCCGGCGAGGTCATGACGTTGAGCACCGCGCTGCGGGTCATCCGGGTCATGGGTGCGAGCACCGCGAACACCAGCGTCATCACCGGCAGGAGCATCGCCCGCGCGATCTGCTGGAAGGTCGGATCCTGCGAGAGATACGACACCGCCGGCACCCAGCGCAGCTCGATCGCGAAGAGCATCACCAGCAAGGTCGCGATGAGGAACTCGGGGCCGGAGATCACCATCAGGGTGCCGAGGGTGACCGCGCGGTCGAAGAGGGAACCGGGGTACATCGCG
>JAKZYK010000222.1:0-3490 GCA_047514485.1 Gammaproteobacteria bacterium | reverse complement strand
GTGTGGTCCTCGTACTCCGGCGGCGCGTCGGGCACCAGGATGCGGTTGATGTCGTAGACCGCCATCAGCCCAACCGCACCCGCAGCTCCGGCGTCTTCGCCCTCACGCCCGGCTCGTGGGGCAGGCCGGTGATCTCGGCCGCTTCCGGGGTGAGCGCGACAAGGTCGTCCCGGTTGAGAGCACGGAAGTCGGTGTACCCCAGCGCGTGGGTGAGCGCCGCGATCTGCCAGCGCACCCCCTCGAGGAAACGATGGATGTTGTGCGACTCCGCCTCCGGGTCGTAGCGCTTCTCGTGCTCGGGGTCCTGGGTCGCAATACCGGTCACGCACTGCCCGATGTGGCACTGCATGCACGCGATGCACCCGCCCGCGATGATGGCCGAGGTGCCGAATGCCACCGCGTCCGCCCCGAGGCACAACGCCTTGACCGCGTCGACCCCGTCCCGGATCCCGCCCATCAGCACGATCTCGATGTCCTGGCGGCGCCCGATCTCCTCGAGCGCGTCGATCGCTTCGATGATGGCGGGAAGCGTCGGTACCCCGACGTAGTCGATCACCTCGGCGCTGCCCGCGCCGGTCGAGCCCTGCATTCCGTCGAGCTCGATGAAGTCGAAGCCGTCCTTGACCGCGATCTTGACGTCGTCGCTCACTCGGCCTACCCCGAGCTTGACGCTCACCGGGAGGCGGTATCCGGTCGCCTCGCGCATCTCTTCGACCTTGATGAGGAAATCGTCGCCGCCGAGGATGTCGGGGTGGCGCGACGGGGAGCGCAAGTCGATGCCGTGGGGAATGCCGCGGATGCGGGCGAGCTCAGAGGTGACCTTCTTCGCCATGAGCTGGCCGCCGAGCCCGGGCTTCGCGCCTTTCGCTACCGGGTGTAACCGCAAGGGGCCGGAGGTTCGGAGAGGTAGGTGTCACTTCGCGGCGGCCCGGAACCGTTCGTAACGCACTTCCAACAAGTTCGGGTCAGGCCGATCTTCGATGCGGCGCGGAGCATGAATTCGATGGCGGTGAAGCCGCTTCAAGCCGTGAACCAGCATCGGTCCATCCTGCTCCTCGAGGATGTCACGACGGACCTCGATGACTCCGTCCGGGCGGACGCCAACGAACAGCCGGTCGAATGCGGCGTGGTGGAGCTTGCAGAGCGCAAGTCCGTTCGGTACCCGCGGGTCTCCGCCTGGTTCACCGTCGGGCACGATGTGGGCGGCGTCGAGCAACTCGTGGTGCCGGAGGCGGCAAAGCGCGCACTGAGTTCGGTACGCTCGCAGCACCCGTTCCCGGAAACGCCGCTGATGAAGCCGGACCTCGAACTCGCGCGTCACGTAGCGGCGCCGCTCGTCACCACCGGGTTCATAGTGGAGGGCAATCGTCGGCGATGAATCGCGAAAGGAAAGCATGTCCAACACGCGGGCATCGTCGAGTTGAATCGTGAATCGGAGCCGTTCTGGCTCGTCGCCGACGACGAAGACCGGCCAAGCGGCGAGATAGCGCCCGGGGAGCAGGCAATAGAAGTAGATGAGCGGAATTCGCCGCTGCATGAGCGTACGGAGCCCTTCATTGTCCCGATGCCTTGGGTCCCGGCCGCGATATGCATAGAGGAAACGCCCGTCGTGGCTCGTCCGATCATCGTAGGGTCCATTGCAGGCCGTGAGCACCGAAAGAGGCAACTCGCACAAGCGCGGCTTGAAGATCCCCTGCGGGCCGACAAGGGGCACGCGGGCTCCACTGAACTGAAATCCCGCGTGGAGCACCGACCGAGGCAGCACGTCGTCATGACGCTCGACCTGTTCCGTGAGCCAGCCGAACGCGGCCTGGCGGATGGCGGCGTCACTCACGGAAGCACCGGTGCATGGTCACCCTCCCTTGATCCAGCGGGATTGAGCCATCGATTTGCAGGATAGCTGCTGGACCGGGAGCCCTTCGTCCACGGGTGATGAACCCTCGATGGGAGCTTTCCTTGGAAGTCTGCGCCGTGGGCCGTGCCGGTCACTCGCCTCCGAGCATCCAGGCGAGGAAGGAACGTATTTGATTGCGGAATGCCTCGAGGGTCGCCGGCATTCGGGCCTCGAGCGAACGCATGCGCCCGGCGCTCAGCACCGCTCCATAGACGTTGCGGAAGACGTGCCGGAACCGCAGATACTCTTCCAGGGTCCCGGCAAGATCGGTGTCAATCACGGCGGGCCGTACGGTCGGGATATCGAGGGCCATGTTTCGGATTAGTTCCCGGTGCCATTGCTCCGCCCGCGGAACCCCGCCGTTCAGCTCGCGGGCGATGCGAACGAACACGCGCTCGATGCCGTTGTAGAAGTCGTGCAGGATGGAGCCGCGCGCCCGAAGTGCGTAGGTGTCGTCTCCCGGTGGCGCGCCGGCCAGCTCGGCCTTGAGCGCGCCGAGACTTGACAGTTCGGACTCGACCTCGGCGGCGAGCCTGCGCGCCAGCACCTCTTCCGGTCTCAAAGCTCCACACCCTCCTCGCGGGCGACCCGCCGAAGGGCCGGGGTCGCCGCCTCCAGGGGGGTGAGGTCGAGCCGGAACCCGGTCATCGCCGCCGCGCGTGCCGATATGGCATAGAACTCACCTGCATCGATCCCTTCCACAACCAGGTCGATGTCCGAACGATGGGTGAACGACCGCCGGGCATCGAATGCGGACCCGATCCCGACCACCCGTCGCGCACCTTCCCCGACGAGGAACCGGGCGATGCGCCTGGCATCCGAGCGTGCGCGCTCCCGATCGCCCGATTCGAAGTGAGTGGCGCGAAGGTGGGCGAGGAGCTCGGCGCGGTCCATGGGACGCAACTATACGATCCGGACCGGGGCACGCGAACCTTTTCCTTCCGTACCCCTTCGCCGAACTTGCCGTGGCGAACCCCCTGGCCGAGCGCGTAGACATGACCTTCGGCCACGAGCCCGCTCGCCGCGACCTCCCCGGCGGCAAAGCCGCCACCGCCCCACCTTCCGCCGCTGCTCCGCACCCACCGGCCCTCGCCGTCTCCCGGGTTCGCCCGGCGGCCGCCGAGCCGCACTTCCTCGACCAGCTCGGAGGGGATCTCGCGCACGACCGCGAGGGTCTGGGACAGGTCTCCATGCGGTACAGCCGCCGGCTCTCCGCGTTCGTGGGGTAGAGCCGGCGTTCCTCCTCGAGCTGGGCGTGACTCTCGAGCGAGCGCTGGTTGGGGGAAGAGTCCTTCCTCCATCCCGCACAGGAACACGGTCGGGAACGCGAGGCCCTTGGCCGCGTGCAGGGTCATGAGCTGCACACTGTCCTCACGCTCGTCGGCCTGCCCCTCCCTGGCCTCCAGCATCGTGTGGCGTACGAAGGTGGCGAGGGGGCGGTCCCTGTACTCGTCCTCCGGGTCGGGCTCGCGGGCGAGCCGATCCTAGCCCGACTTCCGCAACTCGCGGCCAAAACGCGCATAACCCGTTGATTTCTGGTTCACGAGAGCCAAAGGTCGGCACTACAAGGCCGCGTGCCGAAGGGGAGGATAAGGG
>JAKZYK010000221.1:0-4696 GCA_047514485.1 Gammaproteobacteria bacterium | reverse complement strand
GTGATGCCCGCCTTTGCCGGGATCTCGGTGTTCAGGTGGGACATCAATATTCGGGAATCGACCGTGCTCGGCCTGGTCGGCGCAGGCGGCATCGGTATTCAGCTTGATGCCTCCATCTCCAATCTCGCTTGGACTCAGGTTTCGTTGATCCTGATCGCGATTCTCGCCGCCGTCATCGTCAGCGAATGGATATCGGCCAAGGTTCGGCACGCCATCATTTGATCAACTCGGCGTGGCATGCGGTACATGTCGACCATGACCCTCGTAGTGATATCGGCCTGCGTCAGCCTTTCGCTCGCGGCGCACGGCAAAGCACCGGAATCAAGACCGTGCCTCCCGAATTACCCGCCAGATCCGTTCCGGAGTCGCCGGCATCTCGAAGTCTCCGGCCCCGATGGAGCCGAGCGCGTCGAGGACTGCGCTCATCACGCAGGGCATTCCGCCGACGGTGCCGGCTTCCCCCGCGCCCTTGGCGCCGAGCGGGTTCAGAGCGGTCGGCACCGGACGCAGCGCGATCTCGGCGAACGGCGCCTCGTCGGCGCGCGGCATTGCATAGTCCATGAACGAGCCGGTGAGCGGCTGCCCGGTCTCGTCGAGCACGAAACGCTCGAGCACGATCTGGCCGAAGCCCTGCACGATACCGCCCTGCAGTTGGCCCCGGAGGAGCATCGGGTTAAGCACCGTGCCCACGTCTTCGACCACGCAGTAGCGCTGCATCTCGACGACCCCGGTCTCCGGGTCGATCTCGACTTCGCATACGTGGCAGCCGGTCGGGAAGGTCGGTCCCGATGGGTGGAAGCCCGCTGACGCGGACAGCCCTCCTTCCTCACCCGGTGGACGCAGGGCCGGGCTGAACGCGATGCGCACTACCTCCTGGAGGCTGACCGAGCGATCGGTGCCAGGTATCTCGAACCGGCCCTCGGTGAACTCGACGTCGTCGACCGCGCATTCCAGGGAGTGAGCGGCAAGGCGCCGGCCCTGCTCAATCACCCGATCCGCCGCGCGGGTGAGCGCCGAGCCGCCGAGCACCGCGACCCGGGAGCCGCCAGTCCCTCCGCCGTAGGGAACCTGGTCGGTGTCGCCCTGGACGTAACGGATCCGCTCGAAACCGAGCCCGAGCCGCTCCGCCACAAGCTGGCGAAACACCGTCTCGTGCCCTTGGCCGTGGGAGTGGGTGCCGAGGAACACGGTGGCCGATCCGGTCGGGTCGAGCCGGATCGTGGCCCACTCGTCGGTCACCCCGGCAGACTGCTCGATGGTGTTGGCGATACCGAGACCTCGCAGGCGACCGGCCGCCTCGGTGGCGGCGCGACGCGATGCGAAACCACCGAGGTCGATGGCGGTGAGCGCCTCATCCATGTTGCGCTCGAACTCGCCGCAGTCGTATCGATAGCTGAGCCCGGTCTGGAACGGCAGCGCCTCGGGAGGGATCAGATTGCGCCGGCGCAGCTCGATGCGGTCGACCCCGATCTTGCGCGCCGCATGGTCGATCGCATGCTCGATCGCGAGCGCCGCCTCCGGGCGTCCGGCACCGCGGTAGGGCGCGGTCGGCGTGGTGTTGGTGAATACCCCGTACACGTCGGCGCAGATCGCAGGGGTGCGGTAGACGCCCGCGAGTCCGCCCAGGTTGGTAAACGGGGGAAACGGACCGAAGAAGCTCAGATAGGCGCCCATCGCCGCGACCACGCGCACCCGTAGTGCCAGGAACCGGCCCTCGGCGTCGAGAGCAAGCTCGATGTCCATCACCTGATCGCGTCCGTGATCATCGACAAGGTGCGCTTCGGTCCGATCCCCGGTCCACTTCACCGGACGGTTTAGTCGGCGTGACGCCCACAGAACCAGCGCCATTTCCGGGAAGATCGTGGAGCGCAATCCGAACGAGCCGCCCATGTCGGGGCTCACCACCCGAATTCGCGACTCCGGTACCTCGAGCACCGTGCTCGCCAGCCACTGCCGCATGGCGTGCGGGTTCTGCGATCCGGTGTAGAGCGTGTAGCGCTCGGTGGACTCGTCGTAACATCCGAGCGCGGCACGCGGCTCCATCGGGTTCATGCACACCCGGGAAATGGGGAGGCGGGTGCGCGTGACGTGGGTGGCCCCGGCTATTGCAGCCTCGACTGTCTCCGCGTCTCCGATCTGCTTGCGATAGCAAATATTGTCCGGGCAGTCCTCCCAGACCGCCGGCCCTCCCTCGTCCAGAGCCTTCTCGGCCGAGATCGCCACCGGCAGCGGTTCGTACTCGACCTCGACGAGATCGGTCGCATCCCGGGCCCGGACCGGCGAGTCGGCCACCACGAACGCAACGCAGTCGCCGACGAACGAGACCTTCCGGGGCTGGAGCGCGAGGCGTCGGGGCTCGAATATCGGCGAACCGTCCGGACGGGTGAGCGACGCGGCGCTGTTCGCGAGACTGGGCAGGTGACCAAGGCCGTCCGCCTCGACGTCCTCGCCGGTGAAGACCGCGACCACGCCCGGCGCCGCCAGCGCGTCCGCGGCGTCGATGCCGGCGATTCGTGCGTGTGGGTGCGGTGAGTGTACGACGCTGCCGTAGAGCTGACCCGCCAGGTTGAGGTCGTCGGTGAAGCAGCCCCGGCCACGCAGGAGCCGATAGTCCTCGACCCGTGCGACCGACTGTCCGATTCCGAGCTTCATGCTATCCGTAGTTCCTGTCGGCATGCGCAGCCTGGTCGAACCTGAACCGTGGGCTGGAGCAATGCCGGTCGATTCACATCAGAAGGGCATTTCGCCTCTGAGCCGCAACGAATGGTGAACGGGCTGTCCATCGATCCGCCCTGCACTTCTCTTTCCATGACTACCACGGAGAAGGCTGGGCGATGCCGGCCTGCACAGTCGCGCAAGTATCGGCCACGGCGGCGGAGGTGCCGGGCGATCGCCACGAAGACGCCCGATTCGGGGCCTCGCAGCGCAGGAACCGCCCCGCCCCTTCGGTCCCGACGAATTCGAACTCGCAGCAGATCGCCTCGCCGCGCAACAGGATGACGATCGGCCAGCCGGTGACCTTGACCCCTTCGTACGGCGTGTAATCCATCTCGTCATGGAGGATGTCGACGCTCATGGTGACCTCGCGATCGGGATCCCAGATTGCGAGGTCCGCGTCGGAGCCGATGGCGATGGTCCCCTTGCGCGGGTAAAGGCCGTAGAGCTTCGCCGCGTTGGTGGACGTGAGCGCGACGAACTGGTGGATGTCCATCCGCCCGGTACCCACCGCCCCGGAGAACAGCATCGGCATCCGCGCCTCGATGCCGGGGAGTCCGTTCGTGATCTTGTTGAATGGCGGATTGGGGCCGCGGACGAGCTTGCCCTTTGGATCGTCGTAGCGGAACGGAGCATGATCGGACGAGAACACCTGGAACGCGCCGGTCTCCAGAGCCATCCACAGCGCTTTCTGGTTCTCCAGGCTTCCAGGGGGCGGTGCGCAGATGCATTTGGCGCCCTCCATCCCCGGCTTGTCGATGTCCGCCTCGGTCAGGAACAGATACTGCGGGCAGGTCTCCGCGTAGACCCGAAGCCCGCGCCGCTGCGCCCACTGAATCTGCTGGGCGGCCTCGCCGCTCGCCACGTGGACGATCAGGATGGGGACCCCGGCAAGCTCCGCCAGAGTGATGGCGCGGTGCGTCGCCTCGCGCTCCTCGGGCGGCGCGTGGGCGACGGCCTTGAACTTCGGGGCAGTGTGTCCACGCTCGAGGAGCTTCTCGGTGAGCCAGGTGATGCAGTCGGCGTTCTCGGCGTGAACCATGGTCATCGCGCCGTGCTCGCGGACGACGTCCAGAACCCGAAGGATCTCGCCGTCGGCAAGCTTCAGCGAGTCGTAGGTCATATAGACCTTCACCGACGTGTAGCCATCCTGAATCAATGCGGGCAGCTCCTGTCCCAACACCTGCCCGGTGGGGTCGGCGACGATCATGTGGAAGGCGTAGTCGATGGCTGACCGTCCATGTGCGCGCTCGTGGTAATCCTCCACCGCCTGCCGAAGCGATTGACCCTTGAGCTGACGCACGAAAGGCAGAATCGTCGTATTGCCGCCGCAGGCGGCGGAGATGGTGCCGGAACGGAAATCGTTGGCGGAGCGCGCACCGGTTTCCGGAGAAGGCTGGTCGAGATGCACGTGGCTGTCGATCCCACCGGGCAGGACGAGCTTCCCGGAGGCGTCGATTTCATTGTCTCCGCGATCGAGTGCATCACCGAGCGCGACGATGCGCCCGTCGCGGATGCCGATGTCCGCCGGGAAGCGGTCGGCCGCGGTCACCACGGTTCCCCCTCGGATGACGAGGTCGAATCGGCTCATGTCTGCAACCTCCCTGTCTCAGCCCGGCGGCCATGGCATCGAGGCCGCCGTCCCAGTGCTTATGGTGACGCTTCCACCCGGCGCAGCAGCTTCTCGCGCATGTGCTCGCCGGCCATGATCGGTACGTACTTCGGCAGATTGCCAGAACCTTGACAAGTCGACAGGCATGCGCACCGGGTATCGAAGTTCGGGTGAACGCCGTGATTCGCAATGAGAAAAAAACCGATGTGCCGGCACGCCCAATCGACATCGGCCACGATCCGCTCCCTGGTAACCGCGTCTCCGTCGCCGAACGGGCCGATATCGATGACCGGAATCTTCCAATCCGTCACGCGCCACCTCCTGCTCGCGGCTCGTCTTCACGTTGTCGCCGGTCAGGCGGATGCACCG
>JAKZYK010000220.1:0-2565 GCA_047514485.1 Gammaproteobacteria bacterium | reverse complement strand
GTCGTCCGCAAGGTCGACCGCAACGGCTCGGTGAGCTTCGCGGGCGCCAACTACCGCGTCGGCAACGCGTTCCGGGGACGCCAAGTGGAGGTCTCCCTCGCAGGCGACACGGTGCAGATCTGGAGTGATGACCGAATCATTCGTACGCACGCGGCCAGACACGACCGCAGGAAGGAGCATGGCGCCTTTGCGAACCCAGGTGGCAGGCCGGACCGGATCAATGCAGCCTAGTACTCTGCACCACATGTCGTACAGGTGCCGGAGCCATTCTGTCGTGCGCGTACCGAGATCTCACAACACTTGCTGGAGTGAGGCCCGCCGAGTGGCGGGCCTTCTTCGTGTGCCGAATCGCGGACCATCTGCCTTCTGAGCAGAGTGTCCGTCCTATCGAGCGCTGCCTGACTCCCTCGGTGAGCCGCGGCTAGGCACCGCCGATGCGTTGGCGTCCGGCGAAGCCAGTGTCGCGCGGGTGCCACCATTCGATGTCGGGCTCTCCGGCGCGCCAGCACCAGTAGGCGGTCACCTCCTCAATGACGGCGGGGAAGTCGAGTAGGCCGCGCTCGACCTCTTTTACCTCGACGCCCGCATCGAGGACGGCCGAGACGTCGGCCCGCGACAGTGGGGCCCGAAGACCGTCGGGCGTGATCGCCTGCAGCGCCGCGAGGACGTCCCGTGCTTCCTCGAGGCTGAAATCGTCTGTCACCGCTTCAATGTAGCGGCCGGCGCCAGCTCGTAGCGCTGACGTCTTCGTGCGGACCTGTGGGACCTGGGGACGTCAACCGGCGGCCGCGGCCACGCGGCGCTTCACCTCGGCGACCAGGTCCGCGGGGAGCGGGCCGCGCTCCACGGCGGCGAGATTCTCCGCGAGGTGCACGGGGTTGAGCGTCCCGACGATCGTGCTGTGCAGGTCGGGGTGCGAGATCGTGAAGCGCAGCATGAACTCCGTGCGCGACATGCCGTCGAGCAGATCGTCGAGGGCGGCGGCGGCCCAGATCTGCCAGACGCGATCTGCGCCCTGGCCCTCACCGGGCTCTCCGCGCGCCACGCCGCCGCGAATGATCGTCCCGGCGCCGGCCCGCGCGGCGCGCGTGATCACCGCATCATGCTCGGGCTGGAGCGCCGAGTACGGGATCTGGAACGCGTCGAAGACCCCCAGCGCGATGTGGTCGTCGAGGTTTGGGAGCATCGACGAGGAGCCGATGAAGCGGACCTTGCCCGACTGCTGCAGGCCGATCAGCGTCTCGACCGCCCCGGTGCGTTCGAGCTCCTCGGGCGTTGGACCGAAGTGCAGCTGCAGCAGGTCGATGTGGTCCGTGCGCAGTCGTCGCAGGCTCTGTTCGATGCCTGCAACGATGTTTGCTCGCGAGTAGTCGTGCTGCAGCACGACCCCGAAGATCGTGCGCTCGGACGGATCGTGAGCGGCCGGGTCGAGCGCACAGCCCGCCTTCGTCGCTAGGAAGTACTCGTCGCGCCGGTGGGCGATGCAGCGGCCGATCTGCGCTTCAGCGTCGCCGTAGTCGATCGCGGTGTCGATCAGGTTGATGCCGGCATCGAGCACGCGATTCAGCACGCGCTCCGCCGGAGCGGCCTCCAGCGGGCGGCCGAAGCGCGGCTCGTCGCCGCGCAGCTCGAGGGCACCGAAGCCGAGCACGCTTACCTCGACCCCGGTTCGCCCGAGCGCGCGCATCGGTAGCCGGCCTGTCATCGAGGCTCCCCCTGCGTGCGGGGGCCGCATGCCCGCCGCTGATCGACGATGCTCCCGAGTTCTCGTCGGCGCCCGTGGGCGAGGAGCCACTGTGGCGCAGCCGCGGGGCTCTGCTCGCGCACACGCGCTCGAGCGATCCGGTCACGTGCACGCGCCACTGCTCGCCTCGCTCACCTCGACCCGGGATCGAGCACCTCCACCCCCGGCCGGCGGCACGCGCGGCGGCCTCGCCGCGGTCGCTCGGGGCGGCGATGCGCATAGCAGCTTCGGGCTCAATCGGGGGGCTCTGTCAGAGGGCATGACGGTCGTAGATGTGAATCGCCCGAACCGGCAGCTGCGACGCAGCCATGGCAAATCCGACCCGGTCGACGCTGTCGCGGCGGCCCGCGCTGCTCAGTCGGGCGAGGCGTCGGGCGAGGCGAAGCCACGGACCGGTGCCGTGGAGGCGATCCGCGCTCTGCGAGTAGCTCGTCGCTCGGCGGGACGCGGCCGCACTACGGCCCTCAGCCAGATGCGAGCACTGCTTGTGAGCGGTCCCGACGACTTGCGGGAGACGTTACGAGGCAGCACCGTGTCGAAGCTCGTGACGACCGCAACCCGTTTCCGCCCGGCCGACCCGACGACCGCCGCGGGCGCCACCAGGTTCGCACTGCGTGAACTGGCACGACAGGTGCAGAGCCTCGAGGCGGAGTGCGAACGGCTCGACGCGGTGCTAGAGTCGCTGGTCGCCGCCACCGCTCCGGAACTCGTGGCCTCTTTCGGAGTGGGCACCGACACCGCAGGAGCCCTCCTGGTCTCCGCCGGCGACAACCCGCAGCGCCTGCGCAGCGAGGCTGCGTTCGCCCATCACTGCGGCGTCG
>JAKZYK010000219.1:0-3050 GCA_047514485.1 Gammaproteobacteria bacterium | reverse complement strand
GCTGGTCGATGAAGATGAAGGATCGGAGCTCGGCCATTTTCCTAATCCGGTGTAGCCGGAACCAGGAGCCTGCTCGTGAATTTCTTCGACACTTTGTATGAGATTCGATCGGTAAGGGACTCACCTGACCGATCCGGAATCAGGAGCCTGTTCATGAATTTTTCAATATCCTGCATGAGATTCAATCTGTATATTATTGTTTTTTAATCAAACCGCGCAGCTCATCCGCAATGATCTCGCGGATCTGCTCACGGAGCGCAGCGCGGCTGGGAGGCTCGTCCGCCGCCGGCGACGCAGTCAGGTGAGGCCGGCCCTCACCGGGGACTCCGTCGGAAGGCGCCTTCGGCAATGGGCCGGGATGCTTCAGCCTCCCGATGCTCGATGCGCCTGCAATGCCGCGGTCATCCTCGTGCCAGGCGATCTTCGTCCAGTTGACCAGATGCTGTGGGCCGATGTTCTCGCCGATGGACGAACGGCCGAAGAACCCGGTCCCGATCGTGAAGGTCGGCGCCAGGCTGGTCCCGAATCCGGCCGCACCCTGGCTGCACGGTGCGTTGACCACCACCCGGTACACCTCGACCGCGGCCGCATAGTCCATGATCGACTGGAGATCCGTGGAATGAATCGCGGCCGAATGCCCGGCGCCCGCGTAGCGCAGCAGCGCACGCGCCTGCATCAGCGCCTGGTCGTGGCCGCGCGCCACGAGAAAACCGAGTACCGGGCACAGCTTCTCGCGAGAGAGCTCCTCGCCGTCCCCGATGAGACGGATCGGGGTGACGAGGATACGGGTCCTGGCGGGAGCCTTGAACCCCGCCTGCTCCGCGATCCAGGCCGCATCCCTTCCGAGCGCTTCGACGTTGAAGCCCCGGTCGTGGAACAGATAGCGCCGCAGCGCCTCGGTCTGCGTCTCGTCGCACAGATGCGCCCCGGCCCGTGAAAGCTCGCGCTGCAGCTTCGAGGCGACGCTCTCCACCGTGATCAGGACGGACTCGTTGGTGCACAGCACCGAGTTGTCGAACGACTTGCTGTCCACGATGTGGCCGGCGGCGTTCTTCAGATCGGCGGACTCGTCGACATACACCGGCGCATTGCCCGGCCCGACCCCGATGGCGGGGTTGGACGACGAGTAGGCGGCCCGAACCATCGGCGCCCCGCCGGTCGCGAGGATGACGTCGGTCCGGTCGGATTTCATGAACTCGTCGACCAGCGGCAGGCTGATCTCTTCGAGCACCTGGACCGCCCCATCCGGCGCGCCGGCCTCGACCGCCGCCTCGGCGAGAGTCCTGGTCGCGTCGACGCAGCAGGCGCGGGCCGCGGGATGCGGGCTGATGACGATGGCGTTGCGGGTCATCAGCGCACAGAGCACCTTGAAGTACACGGTGGCGATCGGGTTGGTGGAGGGCACCAGCGCGAAGATGACGCCGGCCGGCCGCGGGATCCTGACGCATCCGGTGGCTTCGTCGTGGCCGGGGTCGACGAAATTCCAGTCCCGGTAGTGATCGACCAGCGCGATGCTGCTCAGCTCGTTCTTGATGCGCTTGTGCTCGACGACACCGAATCCCGTCTCCCTGACCGCCCACTCGGCATAGTCGCCGGCCTTCGCATGCGCCGCTCGCGCGGCAGCGTCGACGATTCCCTGGGTCGTCTCCCGGTCATAGCGCTGGAAGATCTGGGAGGCCCAGCGCGCCCGATCGAGAATCATCTCGGCGCGGGCCCGCATCGCCACGGGGGTGTGGCTGATGTCGACGAGCTGTCGAATCTGCGGGTCCATTACGGCGTCTGCACGATGCCCGTCACGACGTCCGGCCGCGGCCCGGCCCCGGTCTCGAATCCATGACGTCCCCGCGCGCCAGACCGATGGCCGTCTCGACCCGCCGCAGAAGGTCTTCCGAGAGGCTCTGCGACATCAGGATGCCGGGCTTGAATTGCAGTACACGGGGATCGAGGGCCGAGAAGATGGCCCACACGCCGTTCTCGTAGAGCCGGCGCATGACCGGCTTGGCGCCTTCGGGGTGGTTGAACTCGAGCCCCATCACCACGCCGTTCTGGCGGATGCCGACGAAGAAATCCGGATACAGCATCCGGATCTCGTCGAGTCCGGAACGGATGTAGTCGGAGATATGGCGGACCATCGAACGGACCTCGGGCCGCTGCGTGATCTCCAGGACCTTCAGCGCGACGACGCACCCGAGCTCCGCCCCGCCGGCTGTCGACATGTGGGCGAACCCGTCCTGCTTCAGCCACTTTCCGGCGCGTTCGCTCACCACGCAGCACGAGATGGGGTACATGCCGCCGGTGATCCCCTTGCCGATCACCATGATGTCCGGGGTGACGCCGTACTTCGTGACGGCCCACATCTCGCCGGTCCGCATCAGGCCGGTCTGGACCTCGTCGGCGATGTAGAGCGCATCGTAGCGGTCGCACAACTGCTTGACCCCAGGCAGATAGCCTTCACGCGGCATGGGAAAGCCGTAGGTGGCCGGAATGGTCTCCATGATGACGGCAGCCACGTCGCGTCCCTTGAGCGCATCTTCCATTGCATCGAGATCGTTGAACGGCACCTGGATGAACTCCCCCAGCGTATCCTCGGAGAGAAAGGTCTTGGAGAAGCGTTCGTCACCGGTCTTCACGGACAGGCCCGAATGTCCGTGATAGGCCTTGATGATGGAGACGATCTTGCGCTTTCCGGTGGCGTTGCGCGCCGACTTGATCGCCAGCTCCACCGCCTCGGCGCCTCCTGCGCCGTAGATGGTGTATTGCAGGCCGTCGGGCGTGCACGCCGCTAGCGCTTCGGCCAGCGCGGTGCGCGCGAGCGCCGGGAAGTGATGATTGCCCATGTCGAAACGCCGGGCGCCGGCGTTCAGCACTTCAATGAGCTCGGCATTGCGGTGGCCGAGATTGTAGGTGCCGCCGTTGAGGTGAACGTCGATGAGGCGGGCGCCATCGAGGTCGTAAAGGCAATAGCCTTCCCGGCGATCGATCACCAGATCGACGCCGGCGTCCTGCCAGAACTGCGTCTTGTCCGGGTTCCAGAAGGATTTCGACGCTTC
>JAKZYK010000218.1:0-4239 GCA_047514485.1 Gammaproteobacteria bacterium | reverse complement strand
CGGGGGCCTCGTCGCCCTCATTCTGCGCGGTGACCACGAGCTCAACGCGGTCAAGGCGGGGCGGACCGACGGCGTGCTCGCACCGCTCACCTTCGCTCGGCCCGAGCGCGTGCGCGACGTCATCGGATGCGATCCCGGCTCCCTGGGGCCGGTGGGCGCGGACGTGCCGGTGATTGCCGACGCATCGGCCGCGGCGCTCGCGGATTTCGTGTGCGGCGCCAACCGCGACGGCGTGCATCTCACCGGCGTGAGCTGGGGCCGAGACACGCCCGAGCCGGTAATCGCCGATCTCCGCAACGCCGTGGACGGCGACCCGAGCCCGGACGGCTCCGGACCGATTACGATCCGGCGCGGGATCGAGGTCGGACACATCTTCCAGCTCGGCGACAAGTACAGCGAATCGATGGGCGCGGTGGTCCTCGACGACGATGGACGCGCGGTCCATCCGGTGATGGGCTGCTACGGGATCGGGGTCACCCGGGTCATCGCCGCCGCGATCGAGCAGAACCACGACGAGAAGGGAATCGTGTGGCCGGTGGCGATCGCGCCGTTTCACGCCGCCTTGCTGCCGATGAACATGCACAAGTCGGTCCGGCTGCGCGAGGCGGCGGAGAAGCTCTACGCCGATCTGACCGGCGCCGGGATCGAGGTGCTGTTCGATGATCGCCGGGTGCGGCCCGGAGTGATGTTCGCGGACTCGGAGCTGATCGGCATTCCGCATCGGATCGTCATCGGAGATCGCGGCCTCGATTCAGGCACCGTCGAATACCGGCATCGGCGCGATGCCGAGAGCACAGACATCGCGCTCGACGACATCGTGCCGCACATCCGGGCGCTCGTGCCGTAGGGGCGGGTCCGGTTCGAGGGAACGTGAGCGGTGCCCGACATCCTGGTCCTCTACGACAGCCGGCATGGAAACGTCGCGCGGATGGCGCGCTGCGTGGCCCGCGGCGTGGAGCGGGTGGCCGGGATGCAGGCGTGCGTGCGCACCGTCGCCCCCGTCTCCGCGACGTGCGAAGCGGTCGATGATCCGATCCCGGCCGCCGGCCCTCCCTACGCGACCCTCGACGATCTCGAACGGTGCACCGGGCTCGCGCTCGGAAGCCCGACGAGATTCGGTAACATGACCGCGGCGATGAAGCATTTCATCGACTCCACGTCGGCGCTGTGGCTGCCGGGGAAGCTCACCGGGAAGCCGGCCGCGGTGTTCACGTCGTCATCCTCGATGCACGGCGGACAGGAGACCACGTTGCTGTCGATGATGCTGCCGCTGCTGCACCACGGAATGGTGATCTGCGGCCTGCCGTATAGCGAGCCGGAGCTGATGCGGACCCGCAGCGGCGGTACGCCCTACGGTGCCTCGCATGTCGCGGGCTCCGACAGCGCGCGGCCGATCGACGACGACGAGGAACGGCTCTGTGTCGCGCTCGGGCATCGGCTTGCGAAGCTCGCGCAACGCCTCGCCCCGGCGAATGAGTCGGGGGCGAGGTCCGATTGACGGCACCGGAGCCGACAAGTACTCAATCCGTCTTGATAAGATCCCGCACGAATGGAACGGTGAGCCGACGCTGGCTCGCCATCGAGTGATAGTCGAGCCGGTCGAGCAGCGCGATGAGGCTCCGCATGTCCCGCCGGTGGCGAGTGAGCACGTAGCCCACGACGTCGTCCGGAATGTCTATTCCGCGTCCGCTCGCATGCCGGCGCAGCGCCCTCGCCCGGCCCTCGTCGTCGAGCTCCCGAAGACGGTACAGCGTCGCCGCGCTCAGCCTCGAACGCAGATCCGCAAGCACGAACCGGATATTCGACGGCGCGGCGCCGGCACTGACGAGCAAGCGGGTTTGCCGGGAGGCCGACTCCTCGACGAGCGCAAGCAACGCCTCCTCCCACCCACGGTCGCCGGCAACCGCGTCGATGTCGTCGATGCACACGAGTCCACCCTGACCGAGCCCTCGGACCGCATCGACGTGCTGCGAGCTCCAATCGCGCATCGGCGCGAACGCGACCGCGTCCCCGCTGGAGCGTGCCGCCTCACTCGCCGCCTCGAGCAGATGGGATTTCCCCGAGCCGGCGTCACCTACGATCAACACTCGCTCCGGCGTGTGGTCAGCGGCGATCCGCCGGACCGCGTCCACGAGCTCCGCGTTCTCCTGTGTCGCCTCGAAATTTCCGAATCGCCGCGCACGCGATAGCGCAAGGCGCAGCGGTAGCTGGGCGGCGGCATCCGCGGACGCAGGGTCGGCGCCGCCGGGCGATTGGTCCCGCCCCCGGATCACGGCAGCAGTCGAAGCGCCAGAGCCCCGTCCACGTTGCCCTCGTCCTCGGTCAGGGTCGCCCCGAGAGCGACCAGCCCGCGCAGTCCCGCCACGCCGCTGCGCAGCTTCAGCCGGAGGCGCAGGCGCCCCGAGACGACGGCGAGCACGTCGATGGATTCCACCTCGCTCAGAGATTCCAGATATCGCATCGCCCGTGCATATCCCATGAAGTCGTGCACACCGCTCACCGACACCACGATCACCGACCGCTCCGTCTCGGACGCGGTGCTCACGTATCGCGCGGAGAGAGCGTCGATCGCTTCCTGCACGCCTTCATCGACGACGAGCTCGAATACGTCTCCCTCGGTCTTCCACCGCTGCGCCGCACCGGGAAGCAGCAGTGACCACTGGGCTTCCCACAGCACACCGCGGTCGATCCGGCCGATCAGGATGCCTCCGGGCTGATAGCGTTCGGAAGCGGCCCGGATCCGCTCCTCGGCCTCGACCCAGAGCTCCGGAGGCCCGGCCAGCGCCTGATCTTCGAGATCGAGCAACGGCAACACCAGCGGCACGCCTCTCGATGCCGCGCCGTGCCGGAGAATCTCCGCGATTCCCTCGGTACCCTCGGAGCCGGCCATCCGCAGCGTCCCGTCGCTCTCGGCCGCGATCCACACCAGCACCGAAGGGCGAGTCCTGCCCCACGCGGGCAACCCCGCTTCCCGCACGAGCCGATCGACGGCGGCCTCGTCGAACCGGGCCCACAGACGCGGCTCCTGCACCGTCGCCTCACCGCGCCGCACCGCCACCGTGCGCAACTGATACTGCTGCACGAGCCCTTGTGCGTTCTCGACAAGCGGTTCGAGCTGCGCCGTATCCGCGAGTCGGCGCAGGCCGGTGACCTTGACGAGTACCTGGCGTAACGCCTGGCGGAACGCGCTGGCGCGATCCGCCGCGTCCTGGTCGGACCACGCCACTTCGGTCTCGTAGAGAACGACCTCCGCACATCGCGCCGACCCGCCCACCGATGCGATGAATACGAACACCATCACGAGCCCCCGGAAGCTCGGGGGTGAGAAACAGGACGTCGCGGGAATCATCTGGTTCGCATGAGAGATGCAGCCGCGCACACTGCGCGGCTCGGCATTCGACGCTATTGGAAGGGCCGATGGCAAGTCAAGATGTCAATATCGACCGTGGCTTGGTCCGGGCTGGCCCACTCACGAGGCTTCACCTCGAACTGACGAGCGTACAGTCGAACAGGCACTGCATTGAACGAAGGATGGCGGTGTGTGCTCTCTCCCCCGCCGCCAAGTGGGGAAGGGCGGGCGGAGCCTCGGCGACCGGGGAATCCAGTACCATCACGGATCTGATGAGCCGACCGTCCCGCAACAGCCTGAGTTACCGCAATGCCGGCGTCGATATCGAACGCGGCCACGATCTCGTGGCCCGCATTCGCGGGATCGCGGACAAGACCCCTCGCGAGGGCGTCATCGCCGGGCTCGGCGGCTTCGGCGCGCTGTTCAAGCCGCCGCTCCACCGCTACCAGGATCCGGTGCTGGTCTCCGGTACCGACGGCGTAGGCACGAAGCTCAAGCTCGCGATCGCGCAAGACCGGCACGACACCATCGGGATCGACCTCGTGGCGATGTGCGTGAACGACATCATCACCCACGGCGCGGAGCCGATGTTCTTCCTCGACTACTTTGCCACCGGCCGGCTCGACGTCGGTATCGCAGAGCGGGTGGTCGCCGGCATCGGCCGGGGGTGCGAGCTCGCAGGGGCCGCGCTCGTGGGAGGAGAGACGGCCGAGATGCCGGGGATGTACACCGGCGGCGAATACGATCTAGCGGGTTTCTGCGTCGGTATCGTGGAGCGTGGCGCGATCATCGACGGCGCCCGGGTGACGCCTGGGGACCGGGTCGTGGCGATCGCGTCGAGCGGCCCTCACTCGAACGGCTACTCCCTGATCCGCAGAATCCTCGATGCA
>JAKZYK010000217.1:0-4037 GCA_047514485.1 Gammaproteobacteria bacterium | reverse complement strand
AATGGATGAAGTACCGCTCATCGACGACTTCGCGGCGTTCGGCCGGGCGGCGCGGCGGCGCGGGCTGCCCATCGTGCTCCTCGTCTCGCGTTCGGACTGTTCGTACTGCGCGCTGCTCAAGGACGAGGTGCTGAACCCGATGGTGAAGAGCCGCGATTACGACGACTTGGCTCTGATCGGCGAGCTGATGCTCGACGCGGCGGAGCCGTTGCGCTGGTTTCAGGGCGAGTACGAGCGCCGGGACGACATCGGGTCCCGGCTCGATGCGGACCTGACGCCGACCTTGCTCTTTCTCGCCCCGAACGGCACCGAGCTGGCACCGCGCATACGCGGGGTCAATACGGTCGAATTCTTCGGCTTCTACCTCGATCGTGCAATTGAGTCCGCCCGCGCACGGCTGGTAACGGACTGAACGGTGGGCAGTCGCGGCACACGTCCAATTGCAGAGCGAGAAGCTGCTCGCGTTCGGCGCCCCTGCCCTGATGAAGCCCGCTGTTCCGATCCGGGGTCCGGCCCTGCGCGAGATCGCCGCCTCGCTCCCGGTCTACAATCGTCCACTACGCACGGGACGCGCTTGATGGGTGCGAGGCAGTATCATCGGGCCGTTGTCGGTCGCTACCGTTCTCCGGGTTGGCGACATCTCCGCTCGAGGACGGAGGAGCATCCTCGACAGGCCAGCTCATCGGAGAAGACCATCATGGCCAGATTCGCAGCGGCGTTGCAGGTCGTCGTGCTCGTCGCGGCGTTTGGCGCAGGGTTGGGCGCGACGCTGGACGCGCGTGCGGCGTCGATGGTCGAAGAAGGTCGCAAGCTCGCATTCGAGCGGCGCAAGGGCAACTGCGTGGCGTGCCACATCATGGCCGGCGCGACGCTGGCGGGTACCGTCGGGCCGCCGCTCCTCGCGATGAAGGCGCGTATCCCGGACAAGTCGAAGCTGCGCGCCCAGATCTGGGACGCGACGACGTTGAACCCGCAATCGCTCATGCCGCCGTTCGGGCGGCACGAGATCCTCACTGATGACGAGATCGACAGGATCGTCGAATATATCCATTCGCTCTGAGTCGCCGGATGGACCGGCGCCATCCGGGCACGGGAGGTACGCAACCATGAATCGCAGATTCTTCATTCGATGGCTTGGAGTTGCAGCCGGACTCCTTCTGCTGCCGTTGCGGGCGTTGGCGGCCCGGCCCAAGTCCGCGTTCGAGTCGACGTCGAAGGACGAAGCCCTCACCGAGCTCTACGGTACGTCCGCCACGACCGAGACGGACAAGATTCGGATCAAGGCGCCCGATATCGCCGAGAACGGCGCCGTCGTTCCCATCACCGTCAAGTTCGATATCGCGAACGCCGAATCCGTCAGCATCATCGCGGAGCACAATCCCGCCCCCCTTGCCGCGTCGTTCGAGCTGTCCGACAGCTCCGGCGGGCTCGTCTCGACCCGGATCAAGATGGGCAAGACGTCTCCGGTGCACGCTGTCGTCAAGGCCGGCGACACGCTCTATCGCGCCAGCAAGGAGGTGAAGGTCACGATCGGCGGTTGCGGCGGCTGAATGCGCGCACCGGCGACGACGACATGTGGGATTGAACGATGGGAGGGATTGAACGATGGCACGCAAGATCAAGATTCGCGCGAAAGAGAAGGGCGGCACCACCACCGTCAAGTTTCTGCTGAAGCACCCGATGGAAACCGGACTGCGCAAGGACAAGAAGACCGGCAAGAAGATTCCGGCGCACTTCATCAGCGACGTTGACGTCTCGCTCAACGGCACGAACGTCATGACCGCGTACCTCGGACCCGGCGTTTCGAAGGACCCCTACCTGTCCGCCCAGATCAAGGGCGCGAGCAAGGGCGATACCGTCACCGTGGCCTGGGTCGACAACATGGGCGAGCAGGCGAGCGCGGACGCCCCCATCAAGTGAGTTCCGCGATCGCCGCCGACCGGCGAGCGGGCTGTTGAGCGAAACTGCATGGAACCGGGGACAGGGAGGAACCACAGGATGCGAGCCGCACCAATCGTGCTACTCGGCGCGAGCCTCGTTCTCGGTGTCGGTGTTGTCCAGTCGGCGCCGGAGGATGACTTGCGGGCATTCCAGAGCTTCTACAAGCAGCGCTTCCCCGACACACCGTTCGAGGACTTCGCGAACGGCATCTACTCCATCGACGAGAGCCGTCGGGAGGAATGGGAGCAGATGGAGGAGTTTCCGCAGTACGAGTTCGACATCGACGCGGGGGAGGAGCTGTTTCACGAACCGTTCGCCAACGGCACGAGCATGGCGGACTGCTTTCCGGACTACGAGTCGGGCGTCCGGCAGAACTATCCGTACTGGGATCGGGAGCTTGGAGAGGTCGTCACGATGGAGTGGGCGATCAACCGGTGCCGCGAGGAGCACGGCGAGAAGCCGCTCAAGTACTACAGGGGGCCGCTTGCACAAATCTCCGCCTATCTGGCATATCTGTCGCGTGGAAAAATCATCGACGTGGAGGTGCCCGCCGCCGATCCGCGCGCGCTCGCGGCCTACGAAGACGGCAAGAGGTTCTACTACTCGAAGCGCGGACAGCTCAACTTCTCCTGTGCGTCATGCCACGTTGCCGCCGTCGGCAAGCTCCTGCGGGCGGAGCTCCTCGGTCCCGCCGTCGGTCAGGTGAGCCACTTCCCGGTCTACCGCAAGACGTGGGGGGAAATCACGACGCTGCACCGCAGCTACGCGGCATGCAACCGGCAGTTGCGGGCCGCATCGGCCAAGCCGCAGAGTCGGGTGTATCGCAACCTCGAGTTCTTCCACACCTACATGAGTAACGGAATTCCGCTCAACGGACCCGGGGGGCGCCACTGATGGAGCATGCGACGACGAGACGCCGTCACGGGGGCCCGCGCCGTCTCGCCGCCACCGCAGCGGCTGTCGTTCTCGCGGCCGGCGTCTGGGGCTGGGCGCCTCCCGCCCCGGCGAAGGACGAGGAGACGTTCACGGCCGCTTACGAGGCCGCGGTGGCGGCCCGGAAAGCCGCTGCGGAAGTCGGCTACGAGTGGCGCGATACGAAGAAGCTGCTCCGCCAGGCCCGGAAGCTCGCCAAGAAGGGCGAGTTCGTGAAGGCGGTCGCGCTCGCAATCCGGGCGAAGCGCCAGGGCGAACTCGGTGTGATGCAGGCCGAGGAGCAGGAAGCGGTCTGGAGAGTGATGGTCGTGAAGTAGTCCCGGGTGACCGGCGGAGTCGGCGGTGTATATCGCCTGATTTCCACCCCTTTGCTCTGCACACCGGTGGGAGATGCGGACTAAGCCGCCTTCATCTTTCGCCGGCGGCGTTGCTGCATGTCATCGATGATTCGAACAGCGGCATGAAGGGACAAGACCCGCGGTGCGGTCAGCGGACCTCGGCGAGGATCTCGCGCATCCGTGCGATGACCGCGACGTAGTCGTCGACGCCGAAGATCGCCGAGCCGGCGACGAAGGTGTCCGCCCCGGCGGCGGCGATCGCGCGGAGATTGTCGGTGTTCACCCCTCCGTCGATCTCCAGCCGAATCGGCTTGTCCAACGCATCGATCCGCGCGCGCACCGCCCGCAGCTTGTCCAGGACGTAGGGGATGAATGATTGTCCCCCGAAGCCCGGGTTCACCGACATCAGGAGCACCATGTCGAGCTGGTCGAGAACATGGTCGAGCACGTCGACCGGGGTCGCGGGATTCAGCACCAGCCCGCACTTGCACCCGTGGTCGCGCACGAGTTGCAGCGAACGGTCGATGTGCTCCGTCGCCTCGGGATGAAACGTGATGTACGTCGCGCCCGCCGCGGCGAAGTCGGGGATGATCCGGTCGACTGGCTTTACCATCAGATGCACGTCGATTCCGGCGCTCACCCCGTGACGGCGAAGCGCTTCACACACCAGTGGCCCGATGGTCAGATTGGGAACGTAGTGATTGTCCATGACGTCGAAGTGAATGAGGTCGGCGCCTGCTTCCAGCACCGCATCGACCTCCTCACCGAGGCGAGCGAAGTCCGCCGACAGTATCGATGGTGCAATCCGGAAGTCGTTCATCGTCT
>JAKZYK010000216.1:0-7853 GCA_047514485.1 Gammaproteobacteria bacterium | reverse complement strand
GACTGCGTAGCGATCTTCGCGCCGAACGTCCCCGCGATCTACGAGGCGAGCTTCGGGGTGCCGATGCTCGGCGCGGTGCTCAACACGATCAACGTCCGGCTCGACCCGGCGACAGTTGCGTTCATCCTCGAGCACGGCGAGGCGAAGGTGCTGCTCGTGGACCGCGAGTTCTCGCCGGTGGTCTCGGACGCACTCTCCCGGATACGGAAGCCCCCACTCGTGATCGACATCGACGATCCCCTTGCGGCGGGCGGCGAACGCATCGGCGAGATCGAGTACGAGGAGTTTCTCGAAGAGGGCGACCCCGCGTTCGAGTGGTCGAACCCCGACGACGAGTGGCGCGCCATCTCGCTCAACTACACCTCGGGCACCACCGGGAATCCGAAGGGAGTCGTCTATCACCACCGCGGCGCATATCTCAACGCACTCTCGAACATCATCGGCTGGAACCTCGCGCACCACCCCGTCTATCTGTGGACGCTGCCGATGTTCCACTGCAACGGATGGTGCTTTCCGTGGACGCTGGCGGCCGTCGGCGGGACGAGCATCTGCATGCGCAGGGTGGAGG
This sequence comes from Gammaproteobacteria bacterium, assembly GCA_047514485.1. GTDB lineage: Bacteria > Pseudomonadota > Gammaproteobacteria > HK1 > HK1 > HK1. Next base: position 7,285 of record JAKZYK010000216.1, on the reverse strand, counting down.
CGGGCGCGATCTACCGCGCGATCGCGGAAGAGGGCGTGACGCACATGTGCGGCGCGCCGGTGGTGCTCGGGCTGATCCTGAACGCTGGTGACGAACATCGGCGATCGTTCTCGCACCCCGTGCACGTGATGACCGCGGCGGCGCCCCCGCCCGCCGCGGTGCTGGAGCGCATGGAGCAGGAAGGGTTCAAGGTGACCCACGTCTACGGGCTTACCGAGACCTACGGTCCCGCCGTGATCTGCGCGTGGAAGAACGAATGGAACGATCTGTCGATGGCGGAGCAGGCGGAACGGAAGTCCCGCCAGGGCGTGCGCTACCACGCGCTCGACCGCCTGGAGGTGATGGACCCGCAGACGATGGCGCCGGTGCCGAGGGACGGCGAGACCCTCGGCGAGGTGATGTTCCGCGGCAACATCGTGATGAAGGGCTACCTGAAGAACCCGGCCGCGACCGAGGAGGCGTTCACCGGCGGCTGGTTCCACTCCGGCGATCTCGGGGTCGTGCACCCCGACGGCTACGTCCAGCTCAAGGACCGGTCGAAGGACATCATCATCTCGGGGGGAGAGAACATCTCGTCCATCGAGGTCGAGGACACGCTGTACCGCCATCCGGTGGTGCTCGAAGCCGCGGTGGTCGCCCGTCCCGACGAGAAGTGGGGCGAGACACCCTGCGCGTTCGTGACCCTGCGCCCCGGGTCGAACGACGTCACCGAGAGCGACATCATCGCCTTCTGCCGGGAGAAGATGGCGCACTTCAAGGCCCCGCGCACGGTGGTGTTCGGCCCGTTGCCGAAGACATCGACCGGCAAGGTCCAGAAGTTCAAGCTGCGCGAGCGCGCGGGGGGGCTGTGACCACCGCTTGGAAATCGTGGAGACCTGGAATGAGTACTTCGGCGATTGAGTTGCAGATACCGGATGCGATCGACGTCACGGTATGCGACGACACTCTGAGCGTCGAATTGAGCGACGGCAGAACGATTTCGGTCCCGGTCGACTGGTATCCCCGACTCACTCATGCCACCGAGAAGCAGCGGGCCAATTGGAGATTCATCGGCAGAGGTCAGGGAATTCACTGGGAAGAACTCGACGAGGACATCAGCGTCGAATCCCTGTTGGCAGGGAAACCGTCCGGGGAAAGCTTGTCTTCGTTCAAGGTATGGTTGGAGAGTAGGCAATCCGCTTCTGTTTCACGGACGAGTCAGGAATCGAGCTACCCGCCGCCGCGCTGAAACGCCCGATCGAACTGCGTGAGGAATCGATCGAGCGCCTCGGGCTTGAAGCCCGAAAACTCGATATCGACATCCACAACCGGTAGCCGCAGCAACGCAATGCGGCGCTCGCGTTGTTCGGACAATGTGATTTCGACCTTACCGGGGGCGCCGATCACCGAAATGGACCGGCCGTCGAGGGTGAACGTCGCCGGCGCCACGGCGGGGACCAGGGAGCGGAGGAACTCCGCGTGGGTGATGGTCATCTCGCGATGCAGACGCGTCGTCCCCATCGCGAGATGCCGGTTCCGATTCAGTGCGTGACGGGGCCGAGGGAGAAGGCGTAGGCGTTCGCTCCGACCGTCTGGCGCCGTGCGACGTACGCCTCGCCGATGCGGGTCGGATCCTCACGCAGCCGGTCCGCCCACTTGCCCAGACGCAGGCGGCTCTGGATGAGGCCGCGCAGGATACCGACCGACTCGGTGTGCCCCAGAGTGCTCGCGCCCACGAGAACGTCGTCCTGGAACTGGAGGTTCACGTAGCGGTACCGGTCGGGTGCATCGAGCGCAGCCGATGTACCGCCGTCGACGCCCATCCACAGACCGAACGAGCACGACACGAGCCCGACGGTGTCGAGCACGTTCATGTTGACGCTGCCCTGATGGACGACGTCGCGGCCCGCCATGTTGAGCGCAGCGACTCGCGCGTGGTCCGCCGCGGTCGGCTGGATCGCGTGCACGGAGAACCCGCCGGTCGAGAAATCGCGCCCTTCCGCGACGTCGCCGGCCGCGTAGATGTCGGGGTCGTTGCTCCTGAGATGCTCGTCGACCCTGACCCCGGCGCCAATCTCGATGCCGCTCCCGTCGAGGAAATCGACGTTCGGCGCGACGCCGGTCGCGCGGATGATGAGCGATGCTTCCACCGTCGCGCCGTTGTCGAGCCGGGCGACGAGGTTCGAGCCGCCTCCCCGCTCAATCTCCTCGAGCTTGGCCGAGGTGTGCACGGTGATGCCCTTGCTCTCGCACCAGCGTTTGAGATGCCCGCCCGCGGTCTCATCGAGCATCCGCGACACCATGCGGTTCTCCATCTCCACGACGGTGAGCTTCACCCCACGCCGCACCAGCGCTTCGAGGATGATGCAGCCGATGAAGCCCGCCCCCATCAACAGCACCGGAGCGCCCTTCTGCGCGAGACCGAGGATGTGGCGCGCGTCCTCGAGCGTCCAGCACGGATGCACCCCCGGCAGCTCGACCCCCGGCACCGGCGGCACCGCGGGATGGGAGCCGGAAGCGACCAGAAGCTTGTCGTAGGTCAGCGTCCGCGCACCCGCGAGGATGAGCATCTTCGCGCCGCGGTCGACGCGCTTCACCCGATCCCGGACGATCTCGATGCCGCTCGCGGCGTAGTGATTGTCTTGCTTGCGCAGATACGTGCCGGCTTCGGTGATGTTGTCAGCCAGCAGATACGGAATCGCCATGCGCGAATACGGCGGCTCCGGCTCGTCCCCGACGATCGTCACTCTCGACGCGCCGTTGGTCTTGCGCAACGTCTCCGCCGCAATGACCCCGGCGGGACCCGCTCCGATGATCACGTGATGCATGTCTCGGCTCCCCTGAATGCGATAGCGCGGGATGCGATTGAGCACGGGCGGAACCGGGACGACCGTCCCGCCCGTGGCATGACGCCGCCAGTGCGTCAGAGCTGCAACCGCTCCAGCGTCTCGTTGGAGGGAATGCCCTCCGAGGTCCAACCGCGCACCTGGTAGTACTTCGGGAGCATCTCGGCGAGACCGCTGGTCTTGCCTTCGGCCGGGCCGGTGTTCGCGCCCTCCTCCAGGAGCCGCTTCGGGAGCGAGTCGTCCGCGGCGGTGAAGCCGGCCGCGTTGTTGAACTGACGCTCCAGGTTCCACACGCGCTCTCCGACCTCGACCAGCCGATCCGACGTCCACTCGCCCTCGCAGGCCGCGTCGATCTGCGGCGCGATGTTGTCCAGGGTCCAGGCGAAGGTGGTGAACACGCACAGCCCCGACGAATCGACCGCGGCGGTCGCATCCTGGAACGCCTTCACGAGATCCGGCTTGCCCTCGGTGACCAGCGGATCGGTCTTCACCGGAATGCCGAGCACTTCCGAGGCGACGGTATAGCTGCGCAGGTGACATGCGCCGCGGTTCGACGTGGCGTAGGTCAGGCCCATGCCCTGGATGCCGCGCGGGTCGTAGGCGGGGAACTCCTGGCCCTTGACGGTCATCGAGAGCTCGGGCTTCCCGTACTTCTCGCACAGCCGCTTCGAGCCGAGCCCGAGGTCCTTGCCGAATCCCTCGCCGGTGGCGGTCATCTCCACGGCTCGGGCGAGCGCCTCGGCGGAGCCGAAGTTGAACTTCACGCCCCCGGTCACGCTGTCGTCGATGACGCCGGTTTCGTAGAGCTCCATCGCCGCCGCGACCGTGGCTCCGAACGAGATGGGATCCATCGCGTCCTCGTTGCAGATGTAGTTCGCGTAGGTAAGGGTCTCGAGATCGTCGACCCCAGTGTCGGCCCCGAGCGCCCACGCCGCCTCGTACTCGAGCCCGCCGGACGCGCCCCAGTACTTCGGCTTGTTCTGGACCGTGAAGTGGCCCTTGTCCATCACCGAGATGCGCCCGCACGCGATGGTGCAGCCGAAACATGCCGCGTTGGTGACCAGATTCGCCTGGCCGTCGCTCTCACGCTTCTCGGCCATCGCTTCCGCCGAGATCTTGTGCGCGCCCTCGAACTTCACCTCCTGCATGTTGCGGGTAGGCATTGCGCCGATCTCGTTGATGACGTTCATCAGCACCTGGGTGCCGTACGCCGGGAGGCCCTGGCCGGTGACCGCATTCTCCGCGAGCACCGCCTTCTGCTCCATCGTGGTCTGCATGAAGCGCTTAGGATCCTTGATGGTCGCGACGCCCCTGGTGCCGCGCACCGCCACCGCCTTGAGGTTCTTCGACGCCATCACCGTGCCGACGCCGGAGCGCCCTGCCGCGCGGTGCAGATCGTTGACCACCGCGGAGTACAGGCATCCGGCCTCTGCCGCACGGCCGACGCACGCGATGCGCAGCCGCGGGTCCTGGTGCCTGGCGTGGAGCAGCTCGTCGGCCTCCCAGACCGACTTGCCCCACAGATAATCGGCGGAACGCAGCTCCGCGTTCTCGTTCTCGACGTAGAGGTAAACCGGCGAGGCCGCCTTCCCCTCGAAGATGATCATGTCCCAGCCCGCGTTCTTGATCTCCGCGCCGATGAAGCCGCCGGAGTTCGAGCAGGCGATGGCGCCGGTGAGGGGGCTCTTGGTCACCACCGAGTAGCGGCCCCCCGTGGACGCCATGGTGCCGGTCAGCGGCCCCGTCACCATGATGAGCTTGTTGGCCGGGGAGAGTGGCTCGACCCTGGGATCGACCTCTTCGGCGAGATACTTCGAGGCGAGGCCTCGCTGCCCCAGATAAGCCAGCGCCCACTCCATGTTGAGGGGCTCTTTCTTGCAGGTGCCCTCGTTGAGGTTCACCCGCAGCACGTTTCTGGTCCAACCCATGATTTCGTCCTCCCGTTCTCAGGCGTCCGGTTGCGGACGGTTCGGATCGACACCTTGCGCCGCCCATGCACGCATCCGGTCCATCCCGTGCTGCTCGATGTCGACATAGGTGATGGCCTCGGTCGGGCACGCTTTCGCGCACGCCGGGTCGCCACCACACAGATCGCATTTGATGACCTTGCCGGTGTCCACGTTGTAGTTCACCGTCCCGAACGGACACGCGATGGTGCAGACCTTGCAGCCGACGCAGACGTCTTCGAGGACGTCCTTCGATCCGGTCAGCGGATTCATCACGATGGCGTCCACCGGACAGGCGTGCAGGCACCATGCTTCGTCGCACTGGGTGCAGGTGTAAGGCGCGAATCGTCCTTCGTAGTGGAACGTGAACACGCGGATGCGTGACTTGGAAGGGTTGAATACACCTTCGTTCTCGTACGAGCAGGCCATCTCGCACTGCAGGCAGCCGGTGCACTTCTCCGGCTCGAGTTTCAAGGCTCTCAGCATGAATCGACCTCCTCTAGGGGCTGGGTCTTTTCGTAACGGCTCCGCCGCTGTCGTTCCACGGCCGCCGTCAGCGGCGGACGAGTGACACGAAAGCTCGCAAAACCGGGTTGACTGACACTATTTCTCCTGCTTCGGCTCACTTCCAGCTATCCACCGGCCACCGGCGGAAAGATCGCGAGTTCTTCACGTTCGGTGAGCGCTCGCGTGGCGCGTTCCGACGGCGGCAGAAATACTCCGTTGACGATCACGAGGTGAGCAAGGTCGCGAGGCACGCTGAGCTGTTCCACGACATCCGCCGGCGTGGTGCCCTCCGGAAAATCCATCTCGATCTGGTTCCGCTTCGCGCCGGATGGCAGATACGGTCCCAGCGATGCGAAAAGCTTCACCGTGACTTTCAACCCTCTCCTCCCGAGCGTCAACGTCCGGTGGAACCTTAGCATCGTCGCCGATGGATCGCATCATCATCAAGCACTCACATGCTTCGCGTCGCGCGCCGCCTCGAGTCGAGGAATGCCTGCATGTGGAATGCCGCCTGCGGTGCACCGTACGCCGAATCGCGTCCGGCCGGACATGCGTGCCGGGCGAGGCACCCCTCGCCGAGACACGCCGCGCCGGTGCGGCTGGCGATGTGCGCGACACACCCCTCTATGTCATATCCGTTTACGGAGAACGCGCCGACGGGACATGCCGACAGGCACGGCCGGTCGGCGCAGCTCTCACAGGGACTCCGACGGTCGTCGCGGGGCGGAATATCGAGGCGTTCGCGAAATGCGAGCGCGCCCCGGTACGCGTGCCAGAGACCGTGGTCCGGGTGCACCAGCGGCCCGATGGGTGAGGGAAACACGGGACCGGCCCGCTGCGCCCATCGGATGAACGGCAGATAGGGCGTGCCGCCGAACGGGAAATACGCAGCCGCGTCCAGGGTGTGCGCGAGACGCGAGACAATCCGCCAGCTCCATCGATCCAGAGCGTTCGGCGCGCCGTCGTTCGCTTCTTCCGATACCGAGAAGACGGCCCACATCCCGGGACCTGCGTTGCCGACGAGGACGAGCGTCGCCGCGTGTGAGTCGTCGCCGAACCGCGGGACCGCGTCGTCCGCGACGACGTGAAACGCACCGCGGCTCGCAAGCCCCTCCGCTTCGACGGCGGCGACTATGGAATCGAGGGTTCGCATTGGAGAGGTGTGAAGATGTGTGATCGGGGTCAGGACCATTGTTTGATCAGTTGCGGAGGTGTCCGGCCCGCGAGGCGCGGCGAACGGGGCTGCTCTCCCCGGTGGGCAGTCTGTAGGCCGGATTGGCGAACCGTAATCCGGCATGCCATCCGACACGCAATGTCTCAGGCCGGAAACGTCGAAACGTCGAATTGCGCTTCGCCAATCCGACCTACGGGCTACTCGTAGGTACGAGCGTCCTCGATCACCTTGCCGTCGTTGGCGAGTGAGCCCGGCGCCACGATCGCGATCTGGCCGCGAAGCTTGCACACGTCCCGCACCGTCGCCGCGACCGCATCGGCGATGCCTGGGCCGTCCGCCTCGCTCTCGCAGCTCAGGGTCATGACGTCCTGATTGCCGGCGCTGGTGACCACGAGCCTCGCCCGGATGATCGCCGCGTGTCGCCGCACGACCTCGGCAACCTGGGACGGATGCACGAACATCCCTCTGACCTTCGTCGTCTGGTCCGCGCGCCCCATCCATCCCCTGATCCGGGTATTGGTGCGCCCGCACGGACTCGCGCCGGGCATCACCGCAGACAGATCGCCGGTCGCGAACCGCACCAGCGGATAGTCGGGGTTCAAGGGCGTCACAACGACCTCGCCGACCTCACCTTCGGCAACGGGGTCCCCGGTGCCCGGACGCACGATCTCCAGGATCGCGCCCTCGTCGAGGATCATCCCTTCGAGCGCCGGCGATTCGTAGGCGATCAGCCCGACGTCGGCGACCGCGTAGCACTGCAAGACCGATACCCCGCGCTCGCCTATGGCGGTGCGAAGACTTGGAGGAAGCGCCTCGCCCGAGACGAGGCCTCT
>JAKZYK010000215.1:0-4127 GCA_047514485.1 Gammaproteobacteria bacterium | reverse complement strand
CGGCGCCCGCCGCATGGTCCGATTCCCGGACGAGCCGGGCCGGATCGAGACCCGCATCGTCGCCCGCGACGCGCTCGTCGCCGGTGATCGGCTCCAGGGACCCGCGATCGTCGAGCAGGACGACACCACCACCCTCATTCCTCCCGGCTGGACCGCACTCGCGGGAGATGGGGGGATCATGACCCTCGCACCGGAGCCTGGCCCGGGTGCACGGGAGCACCGGCCGTAGCGCGGGGCCGGGGCCCTGCTACGTGGTCGGAGAGATCATCAAGCTACCTTCAGCCACGTCCTCATCCCGCTGGCAGCGTGCTCGAGCATATGGCAGTGGAGCAGCCAGCTCCCTGGATTGTCGGCGGCGAAGGCGATCTCGGCGGTCTCGCCGCGGTCGATCAGCACGGTGTCGCGTAGCGGACCGGGCCGTCCGTCCACGCCGAGCCGGCGGAAGTGGTGGCCGTGCAGATGCATCGCGTGGGGCCAGGCGGTGTCGTTGATCATCGCGATCCGGATGGTCTCGCCGCGTGATGCAGTGAGAAGGGGCTCCTGCGGCATTTCGGCGGCGACACCGTTGAAGGCCCATACGAGCCCCACTTCGACGAGCTGGCGTATCCCCATCGCTCGTCCGTCCACCATAGCTTCGCGCATCCTGCCCATGGCCCCGCCCTCCATCCGCAGCGTCACCGGCTGCGCATCGGCCAGATTGCCGAGCGAAGGAACGGGGTTGGCCGGCAATGGCGCCGGCGCCGGGAGCCTGACCGAGCGCTCGCGGCCCGCGATGTCCAGGGTGGCGATGGTGCGGGTGCGGTCGCGCTCGAACGAAACGAGAAGCGCCTGCGCGCCTTCCTCACCCGTGACGTCCACGATCAGGTCGGCGCGCTGCGCCGGGGCGAGGGTGATCCGGCCGGTCGGCGCCGGCGTCGGCGTCGGCGCATCGAGGGGTTGGCCGTCGAGCGCCACAATCCAACCCTCCATGCCTTGCAGGCCGAGCGAGAAGATGCGCGCGTTCGCGGTGTTGACCAGCCGCAGCCGCAACCTTTCACGGCGCTTGACCGGCAGCCGGAAATCCCCGCTGCCGTTGACCGTGACCCAGTTGCCGATGCGCCCGGCGTGCGACCAGTCCATCATCGCGCCGAAGCTCTCGTGGATGTGCGCATCTTCGATGAGCCGCCAGTCGTCGATCAGCAGGAGCTCGTCCCGGTCGACTTGCGGCGGCAGCGGCTCCTCGACGATGAGCGCGCCGTACAGGCCGCGCGCCATCTGCTCCCACGTCCGGTGGTGGGGGTGGTACCAGTAGGTGCCCGCGTCCGGCACGATGAAGTCGTAGAGGAAGTCGCCGCCCGGAGGAACGGGCGCCTGGGTCAGATCGGGCACCCCGTCCATCGAATTCACGATCCGGATCCCGTGCCAGTGGATCGTGGAAGGCTGCGGCAGATCGTTGACGAAACGGCGCGTCAGCCGTCCCCCCTGCGCGACGCGGAGCACTGGACCCGGCACCCGCCCGTCATAACCCCAGAGCGGCGTCTCCGGATAGTCCGGCGGCGCAAGGTGCGCCGAGCCCGGCGCCGCGCGCAGAGGCGGCGCACCCGCAGCCGCGACCCGGGCGGACGTCGCGCCTGCCAGCGCAAGCGTCGCGGCGCCGGCGAGAAACCTCCTGCGTGAGACGTTCATTCTCCAATCCCCACCTGCGTCTCGGCACTTTATGACGCACTCGGGCCACACCGGTCAACGCAGCACCGCGATGCCGCTGGCCGTGCGCACCGCGAAGGCTACCTGAAACCACTGATGGACGCGGATTCGGAAAAGTACCGGTGCCATATGACACACGGGAAGGCGGGCTGTACGATGCGTCGTCCGTAAAGTGAGCGCGACGATGATTGCACACGCCGACAAGCCATTGCTCCAAGGTTTTTCATACCGTCATCGAAGGAACGCGTTGGATTGACCGACCCGGAATGGCGTGAGCGACGTGCGGTGCACCCGACAGACTATCCAGCACACCGGACCCACCTCAGAGCACTGCTATGAGTGATGCACAGCGCGAGTACCGGTTCATCATCGGCGCCTATAGTCCGGACACCCTGCCCATGTCGCGTTTGGCCGAATACATGGCCGATTTGGCGCGGCTCCTCGGTGAGGTCGAGCGAGTGCACTTCGTGTGTCTGGAACGCGGCAGCACTACCCTTGTGCAAGTCGTTGAACCCGAGGCTGTTCCTGAGGTCCAGCAACGGATCCACGCCATCGCACGCGGCGAAGCCCCGGAGGACGCAGCCAAAGCTTTCGATGCGCTGAATCGGCGCTTGGCCCTCGACAGCGCCACCGGCAGTCTGCGAGAAGGTGACGGCGACGAAGTCATTCGATTTCCGGGCTGCGAGCAACCACACTCGTTCGTCTTCGGTACTTTCAATCAGCCGGGGGTCCTCGATGGTGTACTGATTCGTATCGGCGGCCGGGACGACACCGTGCCGGTGCACTTACGGGACGGCGATACCATCCACATGTGCAACGCCACCCGCGATATGGCCCGGCGTCTTGCGGTCCATCTTTACGGTGCTACCTTGCGCGTGCAGGGTAACGGACGCTGGGAGCGTGAAGCCGATGGCGCCTGGTTGCTGAGGCGTTTCAATATCACCGGATTCGAAGAACTCGACGATGCACCGCTCAGCGAAGTCGTCGGTCGGTTGCGCAACGTCGAAGGCAGCGGCTGGAAGAATGTTGACGAACCTTCGGTCGAGCTTCAGAGATTGCGTGACCTCGACGAGATCCATTGATGCCGGTATTCGATGCTACAGCACTTCTGTATTTTCTCGAACCTGATGCGCCGGCGCCGCTTGACCCCGTAACCAACGCTCCTCTGACCGATGCCAAGAGACGCATTGATTTTCTGATCGAAACTCTTGAGGACCAGCACGAACCTATCGTCATTCCGACACCGGTTCTCAGTGAAGTGCTTGTACATGCCGATACCGCAGGATCTCGGTACCTTGAAATCCTGAATAGCACCCGTTGCTTTCGTATTGTGGCGTTCGATCAACGCGCCGCGGTCGAGTTCGCAGCCATGACCCGTGATGCCCTCTCAGCCGGCGATCTGCGCGCTGGCCTTGAGACGACTCGCGCCAAACTCAAAATCGACCGGCAGATCATCGCAATCGCTCGAACTCAAGGGCAGGCCACCATCTATTCCGATGATGGGGATATTGCCAAGCTTGCCGATGCCCTCGAGCTCAAGGTCATACCCACCCATGAACTACCTCTACCGCCTGAAGATTTGCAAAGAGCGCTTGAGCTTGAGCCAGACAATGTAAGCTGAGCTCAATTTACGCCGTCGCTGAGATGGTGTTGGGCCAGACGTTGCTCGATGGTGCACTGGCGTTCGAGCAGCCAGTCCATGGCGGCGTAGAGCTGGTCTTCGTCAACGGTCTCGATGCCGAGCATCTCGGCCAGGGAGTCGCGTGCGGTGTCGGCGGCCACTTGGAGTAGCCGGGTTTCCCGGTGGCGCGTCATGACACTGCCACCGGCGTGTTGGGCGGCTGAGCCTGCAGGTATTGCGGGAGCTGTACTCCACGCTCACGCCTCCAAGTTGAAACCCGGCATCTATCAGGCACTCGCCGGCGCATTGCGTTCAACACCGGCCCGGTCCGTATTCCGCCGGACGCCTCCCATGCCAACGCCCCTACGATCGGGCGGCGTGAGCCTCCGCCACCACGCATAGGATCTCGAACATCATCGTCGCACCCACCAGCGCGGTGTTGCCGCTCGGGTCGAACGGCGGGGCAACCTCCACCACGTCGCCGCCGATGAGGTCGAGGCCGGACAAGGCACGGATCATGAGCTGGGCCTCGATGGTCGAGAAGCCGCCGACCTCCGGAGTGCCGGTGCCGGGCGCGTACACGGGGTCGAGACCGTCGACGTCGAAGCTCACGTAGGTGGGGCCGTCGCCGGCGATCAAGCGCGCCTCCTCGATGACCGAGCGCCATCCCCGCTCGAACAGTTCCTCCATGTAGACCACGCGCATCCCGCTGTCATGGCTGAACTTCCACACGTCGATGTCGCTCACGCCGCCGCGGATCCCGATCTGAACGGTGCGGCTCGGGTCGAGCAGGCCCTCCTCGACTGCGCGGCGGAACGGCGCC
>JAKZYK010000214.1:0-2566 GCA_047514485.1 Gammaproteobacteria bacterium | reverse complement strand
CAGCGTCGCGCGCGAGCTCGGCATCAACCAGGATGCCGTCTCACGGCTCGAGCAGCGCAGCGACCTGCTGCTTTCGACGCTGCGCAGGACGGTCGAAGCGATGGGTGGGAGCCTCTCGCTCATCGCCCGGTTCCCCGACCGCCCTCCGGTCGAGATTGCGGGCATCGCCGAGCACGAATCCCGCGACTAGCGCCGGAGACGATCCTGATGCCGAGCGCCCGCGCCGCCCTGCGGCTCGACGTCTCGTAGACCATGGCGAAGTCGTCGTCGGGGCGCACCGAGCCCGCCTTCGCCGGCAGGTCGCGCACATGGCCGTAGCAGGCGTGCACGCGGTAGCCTGGGCCGAGCACCTTGCGGATGGTCCTCGCCTTGGCCGGGGACTCGACGACGACGACCTGCATCAGCCCCGCCCCGTCGCCGGCGTTCGCGGGCGAACGCCCCTCCCGCCGCTGTCGCGCCCGCTGCCCGCACCGCCCGTCTCCGCCATCCGAAGGATAGGCAAAATAGCCCGCCGATCTGCGTTGTTGGAGGAGTAACGGTGTGGTCGAGGAAGCGTGGTCGTTGTCGGTGCGAGCGCAGACGTTTCGCGGTCGAGGTGACGAGATTTTGTGCAGCCGGCAATGATGGAAGCGTGTCAGGCAGGGGGTGGGCCGCAGGGCAGCAGGTGAGGCGCAGCGTGGCCGCGGCGCGCCGGTGGGCGCAGTCAGGAGAGGGTCAGTGATGGGCGGGGCGGGGTTGCGCGGCGCCCACACCGAGCGGCGGTGCGCGGGGGTCGTTGATGGCGCCGGTCTCGCGGGTGGCGAGATGAGCGAGGATCCCCTCGATGACCTAGCGAGCTCGCTGCGCGAGCGGCACTTCAGGGGAGTGTCGATGCACGCGATGACGCGCAGCGTGCCGCCACACACACCACAGTGTTCGATGTCGATGTGGAAGACGCGCTTGAGGCGTTGCATCCAGCTCATGGGTGGAGTAGGCGCATGGGGTTCGCGGGCGGCTCGATGAGCACGGTTAGGGACGATGTGATGGCGGTGTATGAAGTTCGGGGCGAACACGCCGTGGTATCGGTTGAGATGGGCGCGGGGGCGTGGCACGACGGCGATCGGCGACGCGTCCCTGGACGTTGCGTCGGACCTGCCGATCGGCCACTACACCCACGAGAAGAATCCGTTCACCTGTCGCGCCGCGTTGACGGTCCTGGAAGTCATCGAGAGTGAAGGGCTGGTCGAGCGCGCCGCAGATCTGGGCGCGCGGTCTCTGAAGCGCGTTCTGGAGATGGCTTCCACCCACGCCGGTGTACGCGAAGCGCGTGGATGCGGGTTGTTGATGGCAGTGGAGTTTCGGGACGATCTGGCCGTTCCAGCCGCGGACATCGCCCGGTCGGTCATGTTTCGCTGCCTCGGCAAGGGCCTCAGCGTGTCGACGGCCGAGGGCTGCGCCGTCACCTTGTCGCCTCCCCTGATCATCACCGAGGCGGAGCTGGATCAGGCCCTGACCATCCTCGAAGAGGCAATCGTGGAAGCGAGCAAAGCATGCCACTGACGGAGGAGCGAAGAAGTGAGGCCGGTGCACGTCTTGCCGAAGTTCGACACCATCAGCCACTTCAATCACTTCACGGGAGCAATAGAGGGGGTCATTGAGCGCACGCATCGCTCCATTCGGTTCTACGCCTTGCATTCGAGCAGCATCAGCCGTGAAGAGCGTCTCTTGCAGATACGCACTCTACTCGAATCGCACCAGCGGACCAGACTCGAAGGCGGCATGTGGACCGGTCCCGGCGTCGGTGCTGGTGGTGTCGATTGGTCTTGCGGCGAGTCCCCTCCGCCCAATCGGACCGACGCAATCTTGATGGGCGACTTCAACTGCGAGCCGGAATCGGTCGAGTACCGGACCATCATCGGCGCCACGCCAGGCGCCAAGGGCGAGGTGCGGTACCGGCACGGTTTCGTCGATGCATGGAGCGTAGCGAGACAGCTCGATGGCGCGACGATCTTGGCGGAATCCAACCAGTACGTATCGCGTAGCGCGCGGATCGACTATTGTTTTTCGGGCGCGGAGCTTTCCGAGCAGCTCGTCACCGCATGCGTCGACCGGGAAGCAGCGGGCAGCGATCATCAACCACTGTGGGTCGAGATTCGGATCCAAGAACCGTGAACCGGACATTGCGTGGGAACATCGGCCGTGTACCGAGAGTCGCTGCAGCAGCAATGAAGTACGACGTGAGAGATTCTCCGTGACCGAGCAGGATTTGCCGGAGGCCGTGCAACGATCGTTGCGGGTGTTTCCCGGGGGCTCCAATGGAGAATTCAATCTCCCCCCCGAACTCTGCACGGTAATCAGCCGGGGCGAGGGATGCGTGGTCGAGGATACGACCGGAGCCGCCTTCCTCGACTTTTCCATGGGTTGGGGTTCGGTGCTGGTGGGGCACGCTCGACCCGAGGTGACCGAGGCGGTCGTACGCCAGGCGGCGCTCGGCGCGAACTTCGCCTGCGTGAACGAGAACTCGCTCGCGCTCGCGGAAGAGATCTGCAGGCTGAGCCCCGCATGCGAGCGGGTGCGGTTCTGTGCG
>JAKZYK010000213.1:0-9731 GCA_047514485.1 Gammaproteobacteria bacterium | reverse complement strand
GAGCTATCCGGTGGAGGTCGCGGTCGAGGCATACGACCGCAAGGGCCTGCTTCGCGACGTGACCGCGGTGGTGTCGAATGAAGCCGTGAACATCGTCGCGATCGAGTCGCGCACCGACGCACCTGCCCACATCGTCGACATACGCATCACCGTCGAGGTGCGCGACATCGAGCAGCTCAGCCGCATACTCGACCGGCTCGCGCAGCTCCCGAACGTGTCCGACTGCCGGCGGCTCGGGTAGCCCCCGGGCGGTGCGGCTGCCCGGCCCGGCGCCCGGTAGCAGTCCAGGTTGAAATTCGTAACCGGTTGGGGGCGGGAATCCCCACGGGCGGGCGGGACAAGCGAAGCGTGCCCCGGCACTGGGCCGCGGTGCGAGGTCGAGGTATGACTCACGATGATCCGAGTACGGGCGACGCATGCGTCGCCCCTATGGTCTCGGGCCCACGAGGACGGACGTTCGACGAGCATGAAACGGTCTTGACCGGCTCCCGCGGCAGCGTGGAATGTTCTCGGCGTTGGGTTATTCTTCCGGCCCGCGCGGGCCTGCCGAGTGTCGGGCGCGGCCCCTGCGTCATCGTCGGACGGGCTCGGGCGTTCCGGGCGATCAATACGGTGTAAACAGGTATGAAGCTGGCGCTGGTTCTCTTCGGTGTATGGGTGCTGCTGTCGGGGATCATCGAGCCGTTGCTGCTGGGCCTGGGGCTCGCGTCGAGCCTCGCGGTCGTGTGGATCACGGTCCGCGCCGACCGCCGCGACGGCGAGCCGGTTCCCTTCACGCTCCGCGTCGAACGTCTTCCCGGGTATCTGCTCTGGCTTGCCTGGGAGATCGTCAAGTCCAACGTCGACGTCTCGCGAAGGATCCTCTCGCCGAGCCTTCCGATTGCGCCGGCGGTCCGGTGGCTGCCGGCGAGCCAGCGCAGCGAACTCGCCCGCGTGATCTATGCCGATTCGATCACGCTGACCCCGGGAACGTTGTCCATCGATCTCGAGGACGGCTCGGTCGAGGTGCATGCGTTGAACGAGGGCTCCCTCGATGCGCTCGAGCGCGGCGAAATGGACGCCCGGGTGAGCAGGCTCGAATGAGCGGACTCGGCGGACTCGAATGAGCGGACTCGAATCGGAGCCGGTGCGTTGGGAGTCGGTGCGTTGATCGAGACCACGGCGCTCGAGATCACGACTCTCGCGGTGCTCGCCGCGATGGGCATCACATTGATCCGGGCGCTGCGCGGCCCGACCGTTTACGATCGGGTGCTCGCCGTGAACAGTTTCGGGACGTTGACCGTCATTGTGCTCGCGCTGCACGGTTTTCTCACCGAGCGGCCGGAGTTTCTCGATATCGCGCTCGTCTACGCCCTGATCAACTTCATCGGAACGGTGGCGGTGCTGAAGTTCTTCGAGTACGGCGCTCTCGGCGCAGCGGGCGGCACGGAGGACTGACGATGCCGTCCATCCTCGGTCTGGCGGCCGGCGCCTGCCTGCTCGGGGGGGCGGCGTTCCTGGTCATCGGTGCGATCGGGCTCATCCGGCTCCCGGACTTCTTCACCCGGATCCACGCCACTGGGGTCATCGATACGCTGGGGGCAGGGCTGGCCCTCATCGGCCTGATCATTCTCGCCGGGTGGACGCTGCCGGCGGTCAAGCTCGTGCTCATCCTCGGCTTCATGCTGCTGACCGGTCCGACCGCGACCCATGCGCTCGCGAAGGCGGCCCTGCACGGGCGCCTGGACCCGCTGTCGGGCCGTCCACCGGAGCCGCCGCCATCGAACACCTGATCCTCGTCCCGCTGCTCGTCCTCATGGCGGTGACCGCGCTCGCCATCGCGTTGACGTGGAGCCTGTTCGCGGCGGCGATGCTGTTCGGCATCTTCAGCCTCCTGTCGGCGGCGGTCTTCGTGGTGCTCGATGCCGTTGACGTCGCATTCACCGAGGCGGCGGTCGGGGCCGGGATATCGACGATCCTGATGCTTGCGACCCTGGCGAGGACGAGCGCCCGGCAGCGCTCCGGCCCGAGGCTGCGTCCTGTCCCGCTCGCGCTGGCGGCGGGGCTCGTGCTGCTGCTTGCCTGGGCATCGTCGGATCGCCCGCGATTCGCGGCGCCCGGCGCTCCCGCGAACCTGCATGTCGCTCCCCGGTACCTGGAACAGGGTCCGGTGGAGACGGGGGTTCCCAACGTCGTCACCGCGGTGCTCGCGAGCTATCGGGGCTACGACACTCTCGGCGAGGTCACGGTGATCTTCACCGCCGGGGTCGGTGTCCTCGCGCTCCTCGGGCTCGGCGGCCGGACGCGGCGCGACTGAGAGCCGGCGCCCATGCAGCATCACCTCGTCCTCAAGGTCGCCGCGAAGCTGCTCCTGCCGTTCATCCTGCTGTTTGCGCTCTACGTCCAGTTTCACGGCGATTTCGGCCCCGGGGGGGGCTTCCAGGCCGGGGTCATTTTCGGGGCCGGCATCATCCTCTACGCCCTGGTGTTCGGCGTCGCCCACGCCCGCGCGGTGGTCGCGCCCGGCGTGGTCCGGGCCGCGGCCGCGCTCGGTGTGCTTCTCTACACCGGGGTCGGCGTCGCGTCGCTGCTGCTCGGCGCAAATTTCCTCGACTACGGAATCCTCGCGGCTCATCCGGTGGCTGGCCAGCACCTCGGGATCCTTCTCGTCGAGTTCGGGGTGGGGCTCACCGTCACCGCGGTGATGATCCTGCTCTTCTACGCGTTTGCCGGCGACGGCTGAGACGATGCTCGACGTCTTCCTCGGCCACTACGCGTACTGGGGCGCCATCGTCCTGCTCGGGATCGGGTTCTATACCGTGACCGCGAACGAGAACCTCGTGAAGAAGGTGATGGGACTCTCGATCTTCCAGTCCGCGGTCTTCGTCCTGTACATCTCGATCGGCGCGGTCGAGGGCGCGACGGCGCCCATCGTCGGGCTGTCCCACGGCGTCTATGCGAACCCGCTTCCCCACGTGCTGATCCTGACTGCCATCGTGGTAGGGGTCGCGACGGCGGCACTCGCCCTTGCCCTCGTGGTGCGGATCCACGCCGCGTGCGGCAGCGTCGAAGAAGACGACATCGCCCGTGCGCTTCAGGTTTCCGGGTCCGCCTGGGCCGGGGGCGGTGGAGACGGTGGCGCCGATGAAGGCGGCGTCGCCCGTGCGCCGTGGGCTTTCGGGCCGGTCGGGGTCGGATCTGGCGGCGAAGGCGACGGTGAAGAAGGCGGCGCCACCCGCGGGTACCAGGCTTTCGGGCCGGTAGGGGCCGAGATCGGCGGAGATGGTAGCGCCGACGAAGGCAGCGTCACCCGTGCAGGGCAGGCTCCCGGATCGGACCGGATCGGGAGCAGCGGTGATGGCGAAGACGGCGGCGGTGATGGGAACGGCATCGCCGGCCCGTGGGATCGAAACCGGTGAGCACCTTGCAGGCGCAGCTTCCCGCCCTGCAGATCGTCGTTCCTCTGGTTGCGGCGCCGCTGTGCTCGCTGGTGCGCAATCCCACCCTGGCGTGGAGCCTCGCGGCCGCGGTGAGCGGGGTGAGCTTCGCGATCGCGGTGGCGCTCGCCGGCGCGGTGTCGGACGGCTCGGAGATCGCCTATCTGCTCGGGGGGTGGGCGGCGCCGTGGGGCATCGAGTACCGGATCGATGCGTTGAACGCGCTGGTGCTCGTGATCGTGACCGGCGCGAGCACCGTGTCGCTGGTGCATGCCCGGCTCAGCGTCGCGCGCGAGGTCCGCCGCGAGCGCATCGGGCTCCTCTACACCGCGTGGCTGCTGTGCCTGACCGGAATGCTCGGGATGACGATCACCGGCGACGCGTTCAACGTGTTCGTCTTCCTCGAGATCGCCTCGCTGTCGAGCTACGTCCTGGTCGCCCTCGGCCCCGGCCGCGCCGCGTTGCTCGCCGCGTTCCGGTATCTCGTCCTCGGCTCCATCGGGGCGACCTTCTTCCTCATAGGCATCGGGCTGCTCTACATGATGACCGGCACCCTGAACATGGCGGATCTCTCGGCAAGGCTCGGCGACGCCGCCCACACCCGCACGGTGGCCGCGGGTGTGGTGTTCGTGGTGCTCGGCATCGGTCTCAAGGCCGCGGTCTTTCCCCTGCACGCATGGCTGCCCGGCGCCTATGCGCACGCGCCGACGAGCGTCGCGTCGTTTTTCGCCGGAACCGCGACCAAGGTATCCATCTACGTGCTGGCGCGGTTCCTGTTCGGCGTCTTCGGGGTCGACCTCGCCTTCGAGCGGCTCGGACTCGGGGTGTTCCTGATCCCGCTGGCGATCGCCGGGGTCCTGGCCGGATCGGCGGTCGCGGTGTTTCAGGATCACGCAAAGAGGCTGCTCGCGTGGTCGAGCATCGCGCAGATCGGCTACATGGTCCTCGGACTCGGGCTCGGCACCGTGGGCGGGGTCACCGCCTCGGTCGTCCATCTGTTCAATCACGCGGTGATGAAGGTCGCGCTGTTCCTCGCGATCGGGAACCTCGTCTACCGCACCGGGTCGTCCGCACTCGTGAACCTCGCGGGGCTCGGCAGGAACATGCCGTGGACGATGGGCGCGTTCGTGGTCGCCGCGATGAGCCTCGTCGGCGTTCCCCTCACCGCCGGCTTCGTGTCGAAGTGGTATCTGCTCCGCGCCGCTCTGGCGGACGGGATGTGGCCGATCGCGGTCGTCATCGTGGTGTCGTCGCTGCTCGCCGCGATCTACATGTGGCGGGTGGTGAGCGCCGCGTTCTTCACGCGGGCAGAGCCCGGCACGGTGCAGGCGCACGCGACCGAGGCGCACTGGACGATGGTCGTGCCGGTGGTCGTGCTCGCGTTCGCCAACGTCTACTTCGGCATCGAGACTTCGTTCAGCACCGGGTTCGCCGAGCTGGCGAGCGCGGCGCTGCTCGGATCCCCGCCGTGACCCCGCCGCTTCTGGTGCTCGGATGTCTTGCGCGGCCGGGATATCTCGGCGCGGAAATGTGCATGTCGGATTACGCTTCGCTAATCCGACCTACGGTGATGGCTGCCACCGGCGAGCGGGCAGATCGTTCTCGCACGGCGCGCCCTGGTCCTCGCGAGGCCGTGACCCTGGCGAGCGCGGCGCCGCTCGGATCTGCGCCGTGACCCCACCGTTTCTCGCACTCGGATGTCTCGCCCTGCCGGTGCTGGCGAGTGGGCTGATCGTTCTCGCGCGAAAAACCCCGAATCTCCGCGAGGCGGTGACCCTGGTGACCGCGGCGCTCGTTCTCGGGTGCGTGCTCGGGCTCTATCCCGAAGTCTCGCAAGGCTCCCGGCCGGGTCTCGTCCTCGCTCCGCTCGTGCCGGGGATCCCGCTGAAGCTCGTGGTCGAGCCTCTCGGCCTCCTGTTCTCGATGGTGGCGGGGTTCCTGTGGCTGGTCACCTCGATTTACTCCATCGGATACATGCGGGCGCATCACGAGAAGAACCAGACGCGGTTCTACGCCTGCTTCGCGGTCTCCATCGCGGCCACGATGGGGGTCGCGTTCGCCGACAACCTCGTCACCCTGTTTGTCTTCTACGAAGTGCTGACGCTGTCGACGTACCCGCTCGTGACCCACGCGGGCACCGCCGAGGCGAGGCGGGCAGGGCGCGTGTATCTCGCCACCCTGCTCGGGACCTCGATCGGTTTCCAGCTCCTCGCCATCGCATGGACCTATGCGTACGCCGGCACCGTCGACTTCCGCGACGGCGGCATTCTCGCCGGCCGGATGCCGGACGGTGTCGCCGCGGTGGTGTTCTGCCTGTTCGCGTTCGGCATCGGCAAGGCCGCTCTCATGCCGTTCCACCGCTGGCTCCCGGCCGCGATGGTGGCCCCGACCCCGGTCAGCGCGCTGCTGCATGCGGTGGCGGTGGTGAAGGCCGGAGTGTTCGCGATCCTGAAAGTCTCGGTCTACGTGTTCGGTCCCGAGCTGCTCGCCGCGAGCGGGGGAGGGCGGATCATCGCCTATGTCGCCGGCGCGACGATCGTCATCGGCTCGCTCGTAGCGATGAGCAAGGACAATCTGAAGGCGCGTCTCGCGTACTCCACGATCAGTCAGCTCTCGTACGTCGTCCTGGGCGCGGCCCTGGCGAGCGCGTGGGGAACGGTCGGTGCCGCGCTGCACATCGTCATGCACGCGTTCGGCAAGATCACGCTGTTTTTCTGCGCAGGCGCGGTGCTGGTGGCCACGCACAAGACCGAGATCAGCGAGCTCGACGGGGTCGGGCGGCGGATGCCGGTGACGATGGGGGCGTTCGTGGTCGCGAGCCTGTGCATCATCGGCCTGCCGCCGCTGGGCGGCGCGTGGAGCAAGTGGTATCTCGCGACCGCGGCCGTGGACGCCGGCGAGTGGATGCTGCTCGGGGTGCTCCTGCTCAGCTCGCTGCTGAGCATCGCCTATCTCCTGTCGGTGCCGCTGCGCGCGTTCTCGTCTCGCGCGGGAGAGGGGGCCGATGGGCAGGAATGGGAGATCCGGGAGGCCCCGCCCGCCTGCCTCATCGCGATCGTCATCACCGCCGCCGGCTGCGTGGTGCTGTTCCTGTACCCGGACCCGTTGTTCGATCTGGTCAATCAGGTCGCGGGGGTGCGCTGAGGTCCGTCCATTGTCCTGCAATGGTTTCGTGCTCTTGACGCCGGGTACAATCGCAGGGAGGCTGATCGGATGACCGATACCCGGCTCTACAAGTATCCGTTGCAAGTGCCGGCATCGCTGAAGGACATGGCGATAGGTCTCGCCAGCGAGGATGGTGTATCGCTCAATCAATGGAGCGTAGCGGCCGTCGCGCAGAAGATCGGCGGCGTCGAAACTGCGGAGACATTTCTCGGGAAGCGCGCGACGGGTGCGGTCGAGGATGGGCTTGCGCGTTATCTCGACCGAGCGCCGGAAAACGCCGCCCGATCCAGAGGACGAGTTGCCACGCGCGTAGTGGGAATACTCTCCGGCGGGGTCTCGCGAGGGATGCGGCCCGGCCGCGGACTCGGCTCGCTTACGCCTCGCGGGCTGTCGCGGACAACGCTTCGGCGCTGACGCCATATGGGGCCTCGTCCTCGCTGACGCGTACCGCGCCCCGCCGGTGGACGATTTGCGCGACGGCCTCTGTGCGTTCGGCCCGGGTCCGGCCGAATCTGACCCCTTCCACCGCCTCGCAGACGTCGGCCGGCGTGAGGCCCTCCAGCACATGCGATGCGGCGAGCAACCGCGGAGCATCCTCGGGATGCAAGGCGAGGAAGTCGGCCGCGATCTCCCGCGACCCCTTGCGGCCGTGCAGCCGCCACAGCTCCCGCACTCCCATCTGGCCGTAGCGTTCGACCTTGCCCGCGTCGGCGTTCGTCAGCTCGACTTCGATGACCAAATCGGGAGCGGTGTGTTCGAGGAACGCATCCGCCGCCGCTTCTCCCTCGACCAGAGCCGCCTGGTAGCCGTCCGCCCGCTCGCCGACGTAGAAGGTGCAGTCGGGCTCCATTCCCGTTCCTGGCGGCTCGCCACGACCTCGCAGGCGTGTGGAGCGCAGCCCCTTCGAAGCCCGGCCGAGGGCATCTGCCGCACTGCCCACGATCTCGCCGAATATCTCGCTGAGATCCTCATGCAGGCGCGAGGGCGACATCAGGGTGATGAGCCCGCGCACCGGGTCGAGGCAGACGCGCCGGAAATGCCGGTTCCAGTCGATGGCGGCGAGTTGCTCGATGGTCTGTGCGTCGGCCCGAAGGACGTGGATGGCGGAGCCGAGCGGCCCGACGTGCATGGTGGCGCGGTCGTTCATGGTGGAATCGCCTCCGGTATGCCGCCAACGGTCCAGCCGTCGTGAATCTCCGGCACGAAGCATACCCCGGCGTATCCGTCACGTGCGCGGCAATGGCGGCTGCTCACATTCGTCCATTCGCTGACCACTGGAAGGAATGGACGCCCTGCTGGATGAACGCTCGGATCGTCAGTGCGACCTGTCCCGCAACTGACTCGGGGAGTCACCGGCCTGCTCGCCTCCAGCCCGCCGCACGCGCCTCGGATTCCGTGCAGAACCACCGTTCGCCATGTGACGTGCTGATTCGCGTACGTGCATAGTCCGAATCTCCCGGAACGTGGTATATGCGTCTGGCGCTCTTGCGGCTGATGTTTCCCTTGATATTGCAGGCGCCACGGTCGCGGGTAGAGGAGCGGCGGGCGTCCCGGTTGGCGGTCTGAAGCCGTTCGCCGCGGCGCCAGTTCCAAGGCTGTACGAATTCTCCGCGCCAGAGCCCCCGCCGCGCCGCCTTCGCCGCCGACTCCTCCCCCACGTACGCTCGCGAGTACCGGCGGTACGCCAGCGCCCACCCCTCGCGGACCAGCCAGGCGTTGACATCCCTCCCACCGTGTCGGCACACCGCAACAATACGCCCGTCGCGATCCCGTTCTTCGCAGGTGACCGAGCGGCCGGCGATTCGGCCGGCGAGCGCCGCGGTGGCCCGGCGACCGCAAGGCCAGCGGCGACTCCCCGCGAGGCAGCTCTGTCTGCCCTCCGGCGCATCAACGCCCCAGAGGCGGATTCGCTGCGTTCCGATTTCAATCGTGTCGCCGTCGAGCACTCGCGCGATGCCCGACAGATCCGCCTGAAACCTCTCCGACCTTCCGCTCTCGACCCCACCGCGTACGTTGTCCACCACGGACTCGGCTCGCTCCGTTGCCCGATTCACGACCGGCCGAAAAACGGCGGCGATGTTGTCGAGGGGGTGTTGCATCACGTCCAGCGCCTGAATCAGAACGGGTGTCGGCGTCGCGACGAACACCACAAGCGCGCCGAGGAACACCGTGACCGGCACCAGAATCCACTTCATTGATTCACTTTTCGATGCGTGTTGCGAGGCCTTGCCGAGCGGCGCGTGGCGTGAGTGTCAGCATTCCGCAAATTCGTTGTACCCCGTGGATGCCTCTGGACGGGCCGTCGAACCCGGAAACCGGGCTTCCCGTCGACTTGGCGAGAATTCAGTCGGAGTGGCGCGCCACTGGCGGGGTCTCGAAAGGGATAGAGCCGGCCTTCACACGGCTGCGGACCCGGCTCGTTCACGCCTCGCGGGCTGTCGCGGACAACGCTTCGGTGCTTGCGGAGTACGGCGCCTCGTCCTCGCTGACGCGCACCGCGCCCCGCCGGTGGACGATTCGCGCGACGGCCTCCGTACGTTCGGCCCGGGTCCGGCCGAATCTGACGCCTTCCACCGCATCGCATACGTCAGCCGGCGTGAGACCTTCCAGCACCTGCGATGCGGCGAGCAGCCGCGGAGCATCCTCGGGATGCAAGGCGAGGAAGTCGGCCGCAAGCTCCCGCGACCCCTTGCGGCCGTGCAGCCGCCACAGCTCCCGTACCCCGATCTGGCCGTAGCGTTCGGCCTTGCCCGCGTCGGCGTTCGTCAGCTCGACCTCGATCACCAGGTCGGGAGCGGTGTGTTCGAGGAACGCATCCGCCGCCGCTTCTCCCTCGGTGAGAGCCGTCTGGTAACCGTCGGCACGCTCCCCGACATAGAAAGTGCAGTCGGGCTCCATCCCCGTTCCGGGCGGCTCGCCGCGTCCCCGCAACCGGGTCGACCGGAGCCCTTTCGATGCGCAACCGAGCGCATCCGCTGCCGCGTCCACGATGTCGCCGAATATGTCGCTGAGGTCCTCATGCAGGCGCGAGGGCGACATCAGGGTGATGAGGCCGCGCACCGGATCGAGGCACACACGCCGGAAGTGCCGGTTCCAGTCGATTTCAGCCAGTTGCTCGACGGTTTGCGCGTCGGCGCGCAGGACGTGGAT
>JAKZYK010000212.1:0-3873 GCA_047514485.1 Gammaproteobacteria bacterium | reverse complement strand
GCAACATCGTAGCGCGCGGTCATGGGCTGCGCACACAGGTGTCCCGGCTCGGCAGGGCCGTTCACTGAGGTGCAGCCTGGCCGGCGGCGTACGTGCGCCAGCTCACCGGTCTTGTTCGAGCAAGCAGTGGAGGCTCAATCGGAGATGACATTCATCCCCGCACGACGCCCTGCCGGTAGAGATGGCAGGAGACCAGGTGCGGGCGGTGTTGCGGCCCGACATCGACCAGGTCCGGCTCCTCCGCACTGCAACCGTCCATGATTTTCGGGCAACGCGGGTGGAAGCGGCAGCCGCCGGGCGGGTCCTCCGGGTTGGGAATGTCGCCCGACAGCACGATCCGGCTCTGCCGGTGCTCCGGATCGGGCTGCGGCACGGCGGAGATCAAGGCTTCGGTGTAGGGATGGCGTGGCTCACGGTAGAGCCGTTCCGTCTCGGTGGTCTCGACGATTTGTCCGAGATACATCACCGCCACCCGGTCGCTGACGTGCTCGACCACGGCCAGGTCGTGCGAGATGAAGATGTACGAGAGGGCGAGCCGATCCTTCAAATCGATCAACAGCTCCAGGATCTGCGACTGGATCGAGACGTCGAGCGCCGAGACCGGCTCGTCGGCGATGATCAGCTTCGGCTCCAGGGCGATCGCACGGGCGATGCCGATGCGCTGTCGCTGGCCGCCGGAGAACTCATGGGGGTAGCGGACGCCGGCATCGGCCTCCAGGCCGACGGTCGCGAGCAGGGCCGCCACTCTCTCGCGGCGCTCCCGGCGGTTGCCGATTCCGTGGATGGCCAACGGCTCGCCGATGATCGCTCCGACCGTCCAACGAGGATCGAGCGAGGCGTAAGGATCATGGAAGATGATCTGCATTTCGCGCCGTCCGGCGCGCAACGCCGCCCGCGGCAGAGCGCGAAGATCCCTGCCCTCGAAACGTATCCGGCCCTCCGTCGGCTCGATCAGCCGCAGGATCAGGCGCGCCAACGTCGATTTTCCGCAACCCGACTCGCCGACGACGCCAAGGGTCTCGCCCCGGTCGAGGCGCAGGCTCACACCGTTCACGGCCTGAACCCGGCCCGTCCCGCCCTTGGCCGGGAAGTGCTTGGTCAGTCCGTCGACTTCGAGCAGCGGCCCGGCCCCCGGGTTTGCGCCGCTCATGCCCGCGGGTTCCAGCAGGCGACCAGATGATCGTCCCGGTTGCCGGATGAGGCCGGCGCCCGCAGGGACGGGCTCTCGACCCGGCAGCGCTCCAGCACATGCGGGCAGCGATCGGCGAAGCTGCAACCGGGGCCGCGGGCGCCGGGCGGCGGCACCATGCCGGGGATGCCGGGAATTTTCTGCCCGCGGCGTCCGAGTCTCGGTAGCGCGGCCAGAAGGCCGTGGGTGTAGGGATGCCATGGCGCGCGAAACAGGTCCCGTACCGGGGCCTGCTCGACGATCCGGCCGGCGTACATGACGACGACATCGTCGCAGATCTCCGCCACGACACCGAAGTCGTGGGTGATCAGGAGAATCGCCATGTCGAGCTCGCCCTGCAAACGCCGCAACAGATCCAGGATCTGCGCCTGAATGGTCACGTCGAGCGCGGTCGTCGGCTCGTCGGCGATCAACAGACTCGGGTGGCAGACCAGAGCCATGGCGATCATGACCCGCTGGCGCAGGCCGCCGGAGAGCTGATACGGATATTGCTCGATTCGGCGTTCCGGCGCGCCGACCCCGACCTGATGCAGGATCTCGATCGCCGCCTTGCGGGCGGTGTCGCCGGTCTGGCCGCGGTGCAGACGCAGGACCTCGGCAATCTGGAAGCCGACGCTGAGGGTCGGGTTGAGGCTGGTCATCGGCTCCTGGAAGACCATGCCGATGCGGTTCCCGCGTACCGACCGAAGCTGATGCTCGCCGAGCCTGGAAAG
The DNA here is from genome assembly GCA_047514485.1 of Gammaproteobacteria bacterium. Lineage (GTDB taxonomy): Bacteria > Pseudomonadota > Gammaproteobacteria > HK1 > HK1 > HK1. The sequence goes on along the minus strand of JAKZYK010000212.1, from coordinate 1,971 downwards.
ATCCTCTCCGTCGAACAGGATGCGGCCGCCGTCGATGTGGCTCGGCGGAGACGGCAGAAGCCGCAGCAGGGTCATCGCGGTCACGCTCTTGCCGCAGCCCGATTCGCCGACCAGGCCGACGGTTCGGCCTCGATGCACTTCGAAGGAGACGTCCTCCACGACCCGCACCCGGCCGGCGTCGGTGGAGAAGCTGAGTGAGAGCGCCTCGACCCGAAGGAGAGGAGAAGCCTGCTCAATCGAGCGCCGCTCGTGCCGCGCGCTGCGCCCGGCTTCCGTCACGGCGTCCGATCGGCTCAATCGAAGACGAGACGCGGGAAGTAAAGCGATACGACCCAGTTCGGTTGATCGACGATCTCGCTGATCCGCAGGTCCGCCACGACGCTGCACAGCATGTAGGCATCGACCGGTGAGAGCCGGTGACGGGCCGCGAGGAGATCGATCATCGCGCAGACCGCCGAGCGGGCGCCTTCGAAGAGGTCGGGACCGATCCCGGTGGTGACCTCATAGCCCTTCTCGTCGAGATGGCGGCTGACCGGCCCCGGTGTGGTGAAGCGGGGGAAGGCCAGGTTGGCTTCCTTCACCAGCTCGAACTTGGCGGCGATCTTCATGGGGCTCTCGATCGCCGTGCCGCAGACTTCGCCGTCGCCCTGCGCCGCATGGGTGTCGCCGACCGAGAACAGCGCGCCGGGGACCTCGACCGGCAGATAGAGCTCGCTGCCCGCTGAAAGGTCCCGGATGTCCATGTTGCCGCCGACCCGCCGCGGCGGCACGATGCTGTGGGTTCCGGCCTCGGCCGGCGCCACGCCGATGGTCCCGCAGAACGGCTTCAGGGGCACCTTGGCGCTGGCGCCGAACAAGGCCGGCGCCAGCGTCGCAGGGTCGTAGCGCCAGAGGTTGAGCGCCGGATCGGGGAACTGATCCGCCAGCAGGCCGAAGCCCGGGATGTTGGCGGTCCAGCCCCAGCCTGATGGTTCGAAGCCGAGCAAGGTCACCTTCAGCGCATCGCCCGGCTCGGCCCCGTCGATCAGGACCGGGCCGGTGACCGGATTGACCTTGCCGAAATCAAGGCGCTCCACATCCTCCACCGTGGACTCCGGACTCAGTTGTGCGCCGGAGGCGTCGACGGTCTCGAACTCGATCGTCTCGCCGGGGGCGATGGTCAACTGGGGCGCGAAGGAATTGTCCCAGCCGTAGTGGCCCTGCGCCTTGTGGATCGTGTGATTGCAGCGACTCGGCATCTTCAATGACCCTGTGTCTCGTGGAGCATGGGATTGCGGCTACTCGACATCTTTCGCATAGACATACTCGTAGTGGACCGGGATGTGAATCGGGTCGGTGAAGAAGATGTCCTTGCCGCCGATCCGCGCCGAGTGCATGGCGAAACGCACCTCGTTGAACACCGGAACCCACGGTGCGTCATCCATGATCCGATTGTAGATCCCGCGCCACATCTCGATCCGCCCGGCGGCCTGATCGGCCCCGGCCATGCCGTCGGCCTTGGCTGCCAGCGCGTCGATCTCCTCGTTGCAGTACTTGGCCCAGTTCCAGCCGCCCGGCACCGCTCCGCCGCAGCCGAGGATCGGGCCGTAGAAGTTGGAGGGGTCCGGATAGTCGGCGATCCAGGCCATGCCGCCCGACCACAGCATCGGCGCCGTGCCCTGGCCTCCGGCGTCGATCACGGTGGCCTGCGCCAGCACCTTGAGCTCGGCCTTGATGCCCACTGCCGCCAGATCCTGCTGGAAGGATTGAGCGATCCGCGGGTTGGGATCGGTGTTCATGGCATAGAGCTCGGTCTCGAAGCCGTTCGGATGGCCGGCCTCGGCGAGCAGCGCCTTGGCCTTCGCCGGATCGTAGGGATAGCCTTCGAAGGCCGTGTCGTAGGCCGGCATGGCCGGCGGCAGCGGCTGATTGGCCACCACGCCGCGGCCGTTGACGATGCGCACCACGCGCTCCTTGTTGACCGCCATGTTG
>JAKZYK010000211.1:0-4338 GCA_047514485.1 Gammaproteobacteria bacterium | reverse complement strand
AGCGCGACGACAGTCGCCAGCACCAGCGCGTCGATGGCGATAAACGCCGCGGTATAGCTCCCGGTCATCGCCACGATCGCGCCGAAGCTCGACGGGCCGAGCACGACCCCGATGAACGTGAACATAAGCACTCCACCTGTCGCCGCGCCGACCTTCTCGACGGGTACGACGCGGGCGACTTCGGCGAGATAGACGCCGTTCCAGCCGACCGCGGTGACACCGAGCGCGACGCAGACGACGGCGAGCCCCATGAGTGGCCATGCGCCCGAGAACGCGGTAGCCGCCACGGTGCTCGCGATGGCGCCGGCACCGAGCCCCGCGAGCAGCGGGCGCACGGGGATCCAGCGGTCGCTCACCCAGCCCCACCCCACCCTCGCGACGACACCGGCTCCCTGCATCACCGAGAACAGCAGCCCCGCGGTGACCAGATCCAACCCGACCCGCTCGACCAGGTACGTGACGAGAAACGCGAACAACGACAACTGCATCGCACCGAAGCTGAACGCCACCAGCGCAATCGGCTGAAGCTGCGGGGTCGTGAGGATCAGGCGGATGGACTGAGCGGGGGCGCTGATACGAACGCGGTGCGCGGGGTTGCGGTCGTCGTCGAGCCGCGCGCGCAACGGCTGGATGAGCAGCGCCGCCGACAACACCATGCCGCATGAAAGCGCAATCGCCCACACCCACCCGAAGCGCTCCGCGACCGGCGGAAACAGCAGCCCCGCGAGGAGGCCGCCGAACGGCACCGCGGACTGCTTGACCGAGAACACGAGGCCGCGCCGGGCCGGCGGCGTGACCCGCGCGAGCACATGGCTCGCCCCTGGTGTTGCGAGCCCGTAGCCCATGCCCGCGAGGACCGCGCCAAGGGCAACGACCGGCACCGCGCCGGTGACCGCGAGCCCGAGCCCGGCCGCCGAGAGTACGACGCTCACCTGGTTGACCCGGACGCCGCCGTGGCGTAGCACGAGCGAGCCGCTCAACAGGGTGAGGAACGCCGCACCGGCAAACGCGGTGGATTGATAGAGGCCGACCGCCGCAGTGTCGATGTCGAGCGACGCCGCAATCTCCGGAGCGAGCACGGGCACAGTGACGAGCGCCATCGCGGTCATCGTCTGCACCAGCATCATGGCCGAGAGCGGCGGTAGGACGGCGGGCACGATCAGCGTCCTGGGAATGCAGGCAGGCAGAAGACAGCGGGCATGGCCAGCGTCCCCGGGGGCGGGAAGGCTCAGGTGCCGACGACGAGCGGCGCGACGAACCGGCGCAAGGCCGCGATCACGCTCGGCGCGACGGATCGGCCGGTGCGCGGGTTCTCGCGGCTCGGGACGTTCTCGATTCGGAGGCTGAACCGGACCGTCTCCGCCTCCAGCCGGATCTCGTGGGTGTTGCGGGTGACCCCCGGATCGGCCCAGATCTCGAGGCGGGTGCGCTCCGGGCCGATACCCGCGAGCCCGAGCGCGGCCGCCACGTTCACGTTGGCAGGAAATCCCCGCGCTCCCTCGCGCGCGCTGCCCTCGAAGACCTTCAACGGCGCGTCGAGTCCGTCCACGTCAATGCCGTGGTCGACAAGATACGGCGCGCCCGCGAGCCCGCCAGGCGGTTTGCGGGTGATCATGGTGACTGACTCGATACCGCTCTCGGCCGCGCCGCGTACCGCGTCGAGCCCCATCACCGCGCCGCTCGGCACCACGATTTGCGCCCCCGTCACGCGTGCGGTCTCCACGAGGTCGGTGTGGTCGAGCAGCGCGCCGACGCTGATGGAGACGAGGATCTTTCCGGCCCGGACCACCGGCTCGGCGATCTCGCGAAACACCGCGGCCGGCGCGCACTCGACCACGATGTCGGCGCGCCCGGCAAGCTCGCTCGCGACGACAACGTCGACCGGCGTCCGGAATCCGGCCATGCGTTCCCGCGCCCGCGCGTGGTCGCGCGCCGACACCGCGGCCAGGGCCAGGCCGTCGATCCCGCCGCCGTCGATGCGCCGTGCGACCTCGAAGCCGACGGTGCCGAGACCTCCGATGCCAACGGTATGGATACCACGCTTCGAGCTCATTACGGAGTCCGTCCCTCGATTCGAGTACGTGCCAGCATGTCTTGCCGCCGAGCCCGGAGCATGGCGCGCGCCATGGGGTTTCTTCACGCTATTGCTCGGAGACTCCCGGCGAGCACGAGCTGCAACAAGGAATCAAGCGGCTCACCCAACCTGCAGGGAGATATCCCACTACCGCACGCGCCGTCCGGTGGGCTGCGTTCTACCGGCCAGAGTACAATAAGTTCTCGACGGTCCAATCTCTCATGCAAGTCGCACAACCGGCCTCGGGGCTGAATCGAGAAGATTCGGGAACGTAGTCGATGCACACCCTCCGCGCGTTCCTTCTGACCCGCCACTGGCGGGACGCCTCCGATGGACTGGAACTCTCGCTCTGGGCCGCGTCGGAGCATGGACCGTTGCGCATCGTGCTCGATCGGGAAGAGGCGGTCTGCTTCGTGGAACGGGAAGCGATGCCGGGGAACGACATGGTCGCATGCATGTCGAGCCGGCGGCGGACGCTCGATCTCACGACCCTGGAGGGCGCGCCCGTCGACGCGCTCTATTTCCGGCGCCAGCGCGATCTGGTGGCGGCGCGGGACCATTTTCGCGGCCGGGGCGTCGCGACCTGCGAATCCGATCTGAAGCCCGGCGATCGCTTCCTGATGGAACGCTTCGTGACCGCCGGATTCGCCGCACGGGGCGAGGTGGCGCGGAGATCCGGCTACCTGGAGATGCGCAACCCCGTCGTCCGGCGCGAGGATTACCACAAGGCGCTGCGGTGGGTCTCGCTGGACATCGAGACGGCGGGGCTCGACGGCGCGCTCTACTCGATCGCGCTGCATGCGCCGGACGACGAGCGGGTGCTGATGGTGAGCAATGATCCCGTTCACTGCGACGACGTGGCAGTGGAGTCATTGCCGAGCGAAGGCGCCCTGCTCTCGCGGCTGTTCGCATGGTTCACCGAGCACGATCCCGATCTCATTCTGGGGTGGAACGTCGTCGGGTTCGACCTCGACTTCATCGCCCGGCGCTGCCGGCGGCTGAGGCTGGGATTCGACCTCGCGCGGGGCGGCGAGCGGTCCGCGATCCTGCAACCAGGGTCCACATCGGGCACCTACGTCGCGCGCATCCCCGGGCGTGTGGCGCTCGACGGGATCGATACGTTACGCACCGCATTCTGGTCGTTCGAATCCTTCGAGCTGGAGAACGTCGCCCAACAGATGCTCGGGCGAGGCAAGCGGATCGATCACACCAGCGACCGGGTCGGCGAGATCATCCGCCTCTACGAGCAGGACCGCCCCCGGCTCGCGGCCTACAACATCGAGGACTGCCGGCTCGTGGCCGCGATCGTCGAGAAGGCCGGACTCATCGAGTTCTCGATGCGCCGTGCCGAATTGACAGGGCTCGGGATGGATCGGCAGGGCGGCTCGGTGGCGGCGTTCGACAACCTCTATCTGCCGCGGCTGCACCGGGCGGGGAGGGTCGCGCCGGACATCGCCGATGCGCGGTCCGGGGAAGGGAGCCCGGGGGGCTATATCCTCGATTCGAAGCCCGGGCTCTACGACAACGTCCTGGTGCTCGATTTCAAGAGCCTCTATCCGAGCATCATCCGCACCTTCGGCATCGACCCGTACGCGCTGCACGCGCCGGGCGAGGATCGCATCGAAGGGTTCGCGGGCGCATCGTTCGCACGCGAGGGCGCGATCCTGCCCGGGCTCGTCCGATCGATCTGGGATGAGCGGGACCGTGCGAAGCAGCGCGGCGACGCGGCGATGTCGCAGGCGACGAAGATTCTGATGAACTCGTTCTACGGCATCCTGGGCGCGACCGGCTGCCGCTTCCACGATTCACGGCTCGCGAGCAGCATCACGCGGCGCGGGCACGAGATCATCCGCCGCACGCGCGACCTGATCGAGCAAGGCGGCGAGACTGTGATCTACGGCGACACCGACTCGCTGTTCGTGCTGCTGGGGGCGGGGGTGGACGAGGCGGCGGCACGCGATCGGGGCGGTGCGATCGCGGCGGTGCTCAATGAGTGGTGGCGCCGCACCGTCGAGCGCGAGCATCGTCTCGAATCATTCCTCGAGATCGAGTTCGAGACGCATTTTCTCAAGTTCCTCATGCCCACGGTGCGGGGCGACGTGACCGGCAGCAAGAAGCGCTACGCCGGCCTCGTGCGCACCGGCGACGGCGGCCACGACCTGGTGTTCAAGGGTCTCGAAAGCGTGCGCACGGACTGGACACCGCTCGCCCGCTCGTTTCAACGCGAGCTCTACCGGCGCGTCTTCCTCGGCGAGCCATTCGAG
>JAKZYK010000210.1:0-5506 GCA_047514485.1 Gammaproteobacteria bacterium | reverse complement strand
GGCCACCGCGGTCGGGCATCTGCTCGAATGCGCGTCGCAGGTGACCGGCGGATACTTCGCCGACCCCGGATACAAGCACGTCGACAGGCTCGCGTACGTCGGCTTCCCCTACGCCGAGGTCCGCGCGGACGGCAGCGCCTGCATCACCAAGCTCGACGGCACCGGCGGCCTGGTCGACGAGCGCACCGTCAAGGAGCAGCTCCTCTACGAAGTGCACGATCCCGCGCGTTACCTGACCCCCGACGTCACCGCCGATTTCTCGATCGTATCGATCACCGCCGCCGGCAAGGACCGGGTGCGGATCGACGGCGCGGGCGGCGGACCGCGCCCCGAGCAACTCAAGGTGACGGTGGCGTTCGACGGAGGTTGGCTTGCAGAAGCCGGCGTATCGTATGCGGGAGAAGGCGCGCAGGCGCGCGCGGCGATGGCCGGGGAGATCGTGCTCGAGCGCGTGCGCCGCGTACACGGCACCAACGCGCCGGTGCGGGTCGACCTCGTAGGAGTGCACTCGCTGCACACGACCGCGCTCGACTATCCCACCGATTCCCGCGACGTCCGAGTGCGCTGCGCGATGCGCGCGTCGTCGCAGGAGGAAGCAGAACTCCTGCTCTGGGAGGTGGAGTCGCTGCTGTGCTGCGGGCCGAGCGCCGGCGGCGGCTACCGCGGCATGGTGACGCCGTCGGTGCTCACCTGCTCCGCATCCATCGACCGCGATGCGGTCTCGCCGCGGGTGGAGATCTTCAAAGCATGAGCCGTACCGTCACCCTGCGCGAGATCGCGCACGCACGAGCCGGCGACAAGGGCAATCGATCGAACGTCGCGGTGTTCGCGTTCGATCCCGCGCATTACGGGGTGCTGCGCGATCAGCTCACCGCCGAGCGGTTGAAGAGCGAGCTCGGGGCGCTGCTCACCGGCCCGGTGGTGCGGTACGAGCTGCCGGGGCTCGCCGGTGTCAACTTCGTCATGGACGATGCGCTCGAGGGCGGGGTCAACGAGTCGTTGAACCTCGACGGCCACGGGAAATCCTGGAGCAGTCTCGTGCTCGGACTGGAGATCACCCTGCCGTGAATTCCAGTCCGCCCCGAATGCACGTGCACCTCCATCCGAGTGCGTTCGACGCTCTCGATGAAAAGTTCGAAACCAGGTTCGATACGCTGAGCACGCAGATCAAATTCATCTTCGCGGCGCTGACCGCGTTGCTGGCTCTGGGTCTCGTCGACACCGTGCAGCGGTTGATCGGCTGATCCTCCGGCATCACCACGCGTCGCTCCGGACCGGCGGCTGGTTTCCTCGCGCACGGTACTCCAGCGCGAACTTGCGCCGCAGCAACCCCCCGGGATCGTCGGGGATGCGGCGAAGCCACTGCTCGTAGACGAGTCGTTGCTCCTCGCTGAGGGGATGCTCGGTACTGAAGCCACCTCGCGTGCGGTCGGCGCTCGCGGCGGTGCCTCCTCGAGCGTCGACCTCACGCTCCTCGCCCTCACGCATCCGGCGCGATCCTTCCGAGGCCTGCGCGGACTGCGCGCGATTGCCGCCGTGCGTCCCGCCCTGCGCCTGCGACGCACCCTCACCGGATTCGTCGCGCTCCCCGGCCTGATGCTCCTCTTCCGGACGCCGCGCGGCTCGATCCGAGGCACCATCATCTGCGCTTTGCGAGCTTGCGCTGCCGCCACCGTCACGCTCGGCGTCACCGCTTTGCGATTCCGGCTGTGTCTCGATCAGCAACTCGACGATCTTCCGGTTGTGCTCGGCGTCCTCGTGCCCGGGATGACGGGCCAGAGCCTCGCGGTAGGCATCGAGGGCGCCACGCAGGTCGCCCGCGCGCGCGAGTGCGTTTCCGCGGTTGTAGTGATCGCCGGCGGTGTCGCCCCCGGTGAACGCCTCGGCCGATTCGTCGTATCGGCCGCCGCGGTACAGCGCGGTGCCGCGCCACCGGTGATCGGGAGCAACCGCGACTGCGCGACCGGTATCGTTGTGCTCGATCGCCCGCGCCGCCTGCTGGTCGCGCCGCGCCCACAAGTCCGCGAACTCGAACGCGCCGGCATCGGGAATGGGGAAAGCGAGTGCGAGGGGCCATACCAGGAGTCCCAGGAGCCAACCGCGCCGAAACGCGAGAGCCGCTATCGGCAACAGCGCCAGCACGAGCCACGGTCCTTCGTCGCGCCACTCGCCGGTGGTGCGATCGACCTCCTCCAACGTCCGGCGCCACGGATCGTCGACCCGCGTGCCGAGCAGCCAGTCGACGTCGGCATCATCCGCGGTGACCGTCGAAAACCGTCCCTTGCCGGCGCCGGCCACCGCGCGCAACGCCGCCATATCGACCCGCGGCACGACGATCTCGCCGCTCAGGCTCTTGAGAAAGCCGCCTTCGGACAGCGGCACCGGCGCGCCCTCCTCGGTCCCCACCGCGAGCAACGACACCCGAATACCGCGCGCGGCCAACTCCTCGGCGGTGTCGCGGGTCCGTGGACCCTTCACCCCGTCGGTGACGAGAATGATCTCGCCGACGGTGGCGTGACCCTTCTCGAGCAGCTCGCGCGCCGCGGCCAGCCCGAGGTCCGGGCGACTCCCCTGCACCGGGATGACGCTGGTGTCGATGGCCGAGAGCAGATGGACGAGGGTGTCCGCGTCGCGGGTAAGCGGGGCCACGACGAACGCATCCCCCGCGAAGACCACGAGCCCGGTGCGGCCGTCGCGGCTGCGCCGGAGAAGATCGGAGACCTTGTGACGCGCGCGCACCATGCGCGACGGAGCGAGATCGCGCGCATCCATCGAGCGCGAGACGTCGAGGGCGATCACTCGGGCCGCGAGGGAACGGAACACCGGCTGCTCGAGCCGTTCGAACGCGGGGCCGGCGAGGGCAAGTCCGGCGACGACCACTGCGATGGCCATCACCGCCCACGGCCATTCGCGCCGCGGTGTGCCGGCTCCGACGATGAGGTGCGGCAGCAGCGCAGGATCGACGATCGACTCCCAGGAGCCGCTCCGATCCCAGTGACGGCGCAACCACCACACCAGCCCAAGCCCCGCCGGAATCGCCACGAGCCACCACGGACGGACGAATACGAACTCAGTCACCGGCCCTCTCCGCCGCCCGGCCCCCGAGCGACCGGCGTCTCCAGTGCCAATGGCGGCACCGCCACCACACCAGCGCAAGCCCCGGCGGAATCGCCGCGAGCCACCACGGCCGGATGAATACGAGCTCGGTCACCGGCCCTCTCCGCCGCCCGGCCCCCGAGCGACCGGCGCCACGCGGGATCCTGCGACCCCGATCAACGCGGTGAGCGCGAAGAGCGCCACCGAGAGCCCGAGCGGCCAGTGGAACAGCTCCCGGGTGGGACGGAACACCTCGTCGTCGCCACCGATCGGCTCGAGCGCATCGATGAGCCGATAGATCTCCTCGAGCTCCGCGGTATCGCGCGCGCGGAAGTAGCGGCCGCCGGTCATACCGGTGATTGTCTGCAAGGTCGATTCGTCGAGCGCCGAGCGTGAGCGCTGCGTGCCGAACCAGCGCCTCGACGCCTCCTCGTCCGCCCCGACCCCGATGGCATGGATCGTGATTCCTTCGTCTGTCGCGAACCGCGCCGCGGCCACGGGATCGACCTGACTCGCGGTGTCCGCTCCATCTGTGAGCAACACGAGCACTCGCTCTTCCATCGGATGTTCGCGCAGGCGCTTCACCGCGAGGCCGATCGCGTCACCGATCGCGGTCTGCTCGCCGGCAAGCCCCAGGACCGTCTCCGAGATCATCCCCGAGACGGTGTCGAGATCCAGGGTGAACGGCGCCTGCAGGTATGCGCGGGTGCCGAAGAGTATGAGGCCGACCCGATCGCCCGAGCGGCGTGCGACGAAGTCGCCCGCCACCCGCTTCACGACGTCGATCCGCGCCTCGAAGCCGGTACGGCTCTTCATGTCCTGCTCGCGCATGCTTCCGGAGAGATCGAGAGCCAGCATCAGGCCGCGGCCGTGCACCGGAAGCGACACCGGATCGCCCACCCACTGCGGGCGCGCGGCGGCAAGGACCAGCGCGCACCATGCGAGCAGTGCGATGACCTGCCGGATGCGCGGCCTCGACATCGCCGGGCGGCTCGACCAGGCAAGCGCCTCCTCGAAGTACGGGATCCACATCGGCGCACCCGTCGTATCGGGCGCACGCGGCGCGACGCGCGCCACCACGAGCGGGGCGACGACGGCGGCGAGCATCCAGGGCCAGACGAGTTGGAGCATGGAGCGATACGCTGCGGCTTGGCGGCGTGCCCTCGTTCCGGACGGGAGCGGACACACCGGGGCTCACTGTACACCCGGATAGTCAGGATCAGGATCCTGGCCGTCTCGGTGCCGGACGGGAGCGGATACATCGGGACTCACTGTACACTCGGATCACGTATTCAAGGAGACCGAAGCATGCCGACCCTGACCACCGATGATGGAGTAAAGCTCGCCTTCGAGGACACCGGCAGCGGCACACCCGTCGTGTTCGTACACGAGTTCGCGGGTGATTTGCGAAGCTGGGAGCCGCAGGTCCGATACCTCTCGCGCCGCTACCGATGTATCACCTACAACGCCCGCGGTTTCCCGCCCTCCGCCGTCCCCGACGACCCGGACGCGTACTCGCAGGACCGCGCTCGAGACGACGTGCGCGCGGTGCTCGATGCGCTCGATATCGAACGCGCCCATGTCGTCGGCCTGTCGATGGGCGGCTTCGCAACGCTGCACTTCGGCCTCGTCTATCCCGAGCGGGCGCGCTCGCTCGTCGTCGCCGGCGTCGGGTACGGGGCGGAGCCCGAGCAGCGCACCCGGTTCCAGAGCGAAGTAGACGCCATTGCCCACTCCCTGCGCACCCGGGGCATGGCCGCTTTCGCCGAGACCTATTCGGTGGGCCCCACGCGCGTGCAGTTCCAGAACAAGGACCCGCGGGGCTGGCAGGAGTTCGCCGGGATGCTCGCCGAGCATTCCGCGGCCGGGTCCGCGCATACGCAGCAGGGGGTACAGAAGACGCGTCCGTCTGTCTTCGATCTCACCGATCGGATGCGAGAGCTCATCGTCCCGACCCTCATCGTGACCGGTGACGAGGACTGGCCCTGCCTCGTTCCGAGCGTCTTCATGAAGCGGACGATTTCGAGCGCGGCGCTGCTGGTGGTGCCCAACACCGGCCATACCGTGAACCTCGAGGAGCCCGATGCGTTCAACACTGCGCTCGCCGACTTCTTCGCTCAGGTCGACGCGGGACGATGGCCGATGCGGGACCCGCGGGCGGTGAGTGAGTCGATCACCGGAATGAAGTGACGCTCACGCATCCACGCAGGGCTCTTTCATACCGCCGCTCGCGGGAGTGTCCTGTCCGATACGCTAGCCGCGATATCTTGCTCGGCCTCTTCCACGCATCGGCCATCCCATGAGCGGGGAGTCGCGACGCCCGGTCATGACACTTCTGCGGCATGAGGGTTGGATCCGTAGTGTCCGTTCCCGGCAGCCCGTTGCCGAGGCCGGCACTTCGTCATGAGGC
>JAKZYK010000209.1:0-9546 GCA_047514485.1 Gammaproteobacteria bacterium | reverse complement strand
TTCGGCCACCACCGATGACTGAGCCGCTGCACGTCACCGTGGCACGCTGCCCACGGTGCGGAACGACGGATGGGAGCGCACCCTCCCGTTGCCGGCGCTGCGGCAGCGACGGGCTCGAGCGGGTCGATATGCCCGGCCGCGGCCGGCTCGTCTCCTGGACGGTGGTCCGCCGGCCGTCCGGCGCATTCGCCCACCGCGACGCCTTCGCGGTCGCGCTGGTCGATCTCGATGCGGGTCCGCGTCTCACGGGGAACCTCGAAGACTGGGAGCACGACCCACCGCTCGGCGCTACCGTCCGGGTCGTCGGCGAGATCGACGGGATCCCCCTCTTTGCCTTGGAGTCCCGATGAGCGCTGACATGCACCACGCCGCGTTCGGCCGCCGGGTACGCGTCGCCAACTTGAACCGGCCCGCGTACGTCTGCGTTACCAGCGAGACAACCGCAATTTCTCTCATGGTCCCGGAGTTCCCATGAGCGACGACATACTCTACGAAGCACACGGCCACGTGCGCCTCATCACCCTGAACCGACCGGCCAAGATGAACTCGTTCGACTTCGAGGCGAACGATGCGTTGGTCGAGCGTTGGAAGGAGTTCGACGCCGATCCGGAGGCAAGAATCGCGGTCGTCACCGGGGCGGGCGACCAGGCATTCTGCGCAGGCGCGGATCTGAAGACCTACACGATGGCCTTCGCCCAGACACCGGCACCGGAGTTCAGCCGCAAGTACACCAATGGCCCCGGCTTCGGCGGTATCACCCGCACCCTCAACATCTTCAAGCCCATCGTCGCCGCGGTGAACGGCTATGCCGTCTCCGGCGGACTCGAGCTCGCGCTGGCCTGCGACATCCGTTTGTGCTCACCGAACGCGGAGTTCGGGCTACAGGACGTGAGATGGGGATTCCACGCCTGCGATGGCGGCCTTATCCGGCTCAAGGAGATCGTGGGTCTGGGCAACGCGTTGGAGATGGTGCTCTCCGGCGACCTCTTCGATGCCGAACACGCGTATCGGATCGGACTCGTCAACCGCATCGTGGCGCAGGAGCGGTTGCTCGAAGAGACCCTTGCCCTTGCCGAGAAGCTCGCCTCGCGCGCCCCGCTCGCGCAGCGGCTCGCCAAGGAAGTCGTGCATCGCGCTCACGGATTGCCGATGGACGAGGCGCTCAGGCTCGAATCGATGTCGTTCCGCAACCTCGCGCACACCGAGGATCTGGCGGAGGGGAACGCGGCGTTCCGGGAACGCAGGCCGGCCCGGTTCAAGTCGCGCTGAAGGACGTCGGCACCGACGCCCACGGGCCTTCGTCGGGAGCGCTCCCCAGGCTGGCTCAGGCAGCCTCGTTCCGGCGCGAGTCGAGCACCCGCACCTGCTGCGGCGCGCCGATCGTGCGCACGATGTCGAGCCCGTTGTATGACTGCACGTCGAAGAACTGGAGGACGTAGTCGAGCGCCTTCTCGGGATCGAAGTCCTTGCACGAGTAGGCGTCGAAGGAGAAGAAGTTCTCCTCGGTCCAGGTGTGGATGGCGGCGTGCGACTCGAGCCACACCGTCACTCCGGAGATGCCGGCCTCCTCGTTCTGTCGCTTCGCCAAGTGCTGCTCCATCGCGTTGACGGCGTTCGCCTGGATCCCTTCGGCCTTGAGCGACTCGACGAAGCGGCTCAGCTCGCTGCCCGCGAACGGGAACCGGGCCACGAGCGGCGGATAGACCAGGGTCATGTCGAGCGCCATCGAAAGGCCCTCGAGCAGGTGATAGATCGTGGTGGTCTCGCTGATGCCGCGCAGGGTCGAGGTCTGGACGTCGAGGAGGATATGCCGGCCGACGAAACCCTCGGTGCCGGTGGGATCCTGAATCGTGTTGACGACTTCGATGCTCATGTCCGCCTCCGCGCCGAATCGTTCCGGGGGGCCGTCGAAAAAATGGTTCGCGAGGATACCGGACTGTCGCCTCGCGCGGGGCGATTTCATCCTGACGCTCATTCCAGCGCGGGGCTCGGCCCGCTCGCCAACGAGACCTCGGTGACATCGAGCTGATCTTCGCCCTCCGCGGCGAGCTCCGGCCGCACGAGCAAGCCTTGCTCACTCGAGGGAGATGGTCCGTCTCCGCCATCGTGTTCTGGGAGATGGCGAAGCTCCTTCAGCTCGGTCGCATCGAGATGGACCTCGAGGACCGGGAAGTCGCCGGTATTTTGCGCCGGATCCACGTATGGCCCATCGAGCTCGCGGTGACGCTCGCTTCGACCCGCCTGGATTTCAAGGGCGACCCGGCGGATGAGCTCATCGCCGCACCGAGCGTCGTGCATCGGATTCCGCTGGTCACACGAGACCTTGTCATCCGCGGTTCGGATATCGTCCCCCTGGCGTAGAAGGCGGTCCTCCATCAGGCACGGCGTCATGTCCCGCCCACGGTGTCGCACCGACATCGAGCCGGACGGATCACGTGCGACAAGTCCGGACAATCTATTTGCTCCTGAGACTCCTGACCGCAAGGCGAGGCGTTGATCGGCCCGGACCATGACCCGTACAATCGCGCGTCCGCTACCGGGGAGTGCGGCAAGGGCGTGTACGCACGCGACGCGTGGCACGTGGGCTCGGCGGTTCGGCCCGCCTGCTTGCTCGCGGCCGGTGAGGGATGCACTGTCGAACGATTCGTCCGTTGATCAGCCGGGTCTTCTGGGTCCAGTGTTTGTTGACGGCGACGGCCGCCGCCGCCTCGATGCCGTTTGGCCGCGCCGCGGCGCTGTCGGCGCTTGTCGGGGGAGTCAACAGTCTCGTGCCGACCGCGTATTTCGCGCACAAGGTGCTGCGAGCGTCCCGCGGAACGACAGGCGGAAGAGCGCTCGGCGTATGGCTGCGCGCCGAGGTGGCGAAGATCGCGATCGTCTGCGGCATGTTCGCGGCGGCGTTCGTACTGTTGCAGGGCTTGGACATGGTGGCGTTGTTCGCCGGATTCATCGTGGTGCACATCGGGGGCATGCTCGCCTCGATGACCCTCGATCCGTACGGCGGCGCCAAGGGTTGACACAGTCCTTCGGACAACCGGGACATGGCAGCGCAGACTTCCACCGAATACATCCAGCACCATCTGCAGAATCTCGTTCTCGGGGTGCACCCCGAGAACGGTTTTGGCTTCGCGCACAGCGCCGCGGAAGCCAAGGCGATGGGCTTCTGGGCCATTCACGTCGATACGATGTTGTGGTCCGTCGGCCTCGGGGCGCTCTTTCTGTGGGTGTTCCGGAAAGCGGCGCTCACCGCGACGAGCGGAGTGCCGACCCCTTTCCAGAACTTCATCGAGATCGTCATCGAGTTCATCGACGACAATGTTCGAGGGACCTTCACCGGGAAGAACGATCTGGTCGCGCCGATCGCGC
This sequence comes from Gammaproteobacteria bacterium, assembly GCA_047514485.1. Lineage (GTDB taxonomy): Bacteria > Pseudomonadota > Gammaproteobacteria > HK1 > HK1 > HK1. The sequence continues at coordinate 6,180 of JAKZYK010000209.1, read as the reverse complement.
TGACCCTGTTCGTGTGGATCCTGCTGATGAACACGATGGATCTGGTGCCGGTCGACTGGATCCCCGCGCTCGCGGCGCTAATCGGGGTGCCATACATGAAGGTCGTGCCCACCACCGATCCGAACGTGACCTTCGGCATGTCGTTGTCGGTGTTCGTGCTGACCATCTACTACAGCATCAAGGTGAAGGGCGCCGGAGGATTCTTCGGCGAGCTCGCATTCCAGCCGTTTCCGAAGTTCCTGTTCCCCATCAATCTCGTTCTCGAAGGGATCTCTCTCATCTCGAAGCCGGTGTCGCTGTCGCTGCGGCTGTTCGGAAACCTGTATGCGGGCGAGATGATCTTCATCCTCATCGCGCTGCTCTACAGCGGCGGATTCTGGTGGGGCCTGATGGGGGGAGCGCTGCAATGGGGATGGGCGGTGTTCCACCTGCTCATCGTCACTTTGCAGGCGTTCATCTTCATGATCTTGACGATCGTGTACCTGGACATGGCGCACTCGCACCACTGATCGGATTCGTAATTGGACTGAAATCTCGACAGGAGATTGAGAGATGGAAACAGCTCTGCTCTACATCGCCGGCGGACTCATGCTCGGAATCGGCGCGGCGGGAGCCGCGGTAGGCATCGGCATACTCGCGGCCCGATTCATCGAGGGCATCGCCCGCCAGCCTGAAATGCTCGGCATGCTCCGCACCCAGTTCTTCATCATGATGGGCCTGGTCGACGCGCTCCCCATCATCGCCATCGCCATCGGCCTCTACGTGCTGTTCGCGGTGGTCGGCGGCTGACGGCGAAAAAAACGCATACGCGAGAGTTTGGATCATGAACATCAATCTGACGCTGATCGGTCAGTCCATCGCGTTTGCGGTGTTCGTGTGGTTCTGTCTGAGGTACATCTGGCCGCCGATTCTGAATGCCCTGGACGCACGGCGCACCCGGATCGCGGACGGTCTCGCCGCGGCGGAGCAGGGGCTGCGGGCGAAGGAAGAGGCGCAGGTGCGGATCGATGAAGATCTTCAGGCCACGAAGGAGCAGGCCCGCGAGATCATCTCGAACGCGCAGCGCCGCGCCGACGAGATCGTCGACGAGGCCAAGTCCGACGCGCGGGTCGAGGGCAGCAAGCTCCTCGACGCCGCGAAGGCCGAGATCGATCAGCAGATCCACCAAGCACGGGAAGCGCTGCGCGGCGAGGTGGTTGCGCTCGCGGTCTCGGGCGCCGAGCAGGTGTTGATGCGAGAGGTGGACGCCGCCGCGCACGATGAAGCGCTCGGCAAGCTCGCCGCACAGCTCTAGGCGCAGGACGGAAGACGAACCGATGGCGGAAACAGGCGAGCTCGCGCGACCCTACGCGGTCGCCGCCTTCAAGCAGGCCGAAGAGGAGGGCAAGCTCGGCGAATGGGCCGAGATGCTCGAGCTTCTGGCCACGATCGCGCGCGATCCGACGATGAGCGGCCTCATCGCGAACCCGAGAGTGGATCGCACCCGGCTCGTCGAGCTCTTCATCGACGTGTGCGGCGATCGGCTCTCGGACACCGGCGGCAACTTCGTCAGGGTGGTCGGGCAGTACGGGCGGTTCACGTTGCTGCCGGACATCTCGCGTAGGTTCGCCGAGGAGCGCGCCGCCCGCGAAGGGCGCAACCAGGTCCACGTCACCAGCGCGTTCGAGCTCTCCGACCCGCATCGCGCCACCATCGTCGCGGCAATGGAGAAACGTCTCGGCACGAAGGTGACGCTCGACTGTGCGGTGGACGATTCGCTGATCGGCGGGGTCGTCATCCGCGCCGGCGATCTCGTCATCGACGCATCGCTCAGGGGCCGGCTCGAACAGCTCGCCCAGACGCTGGCGTAGCACACGACATGGAGCGCGCGAGCGAAGCCGCGGCGCTAGCGAATCACCGGGCATCACGGTAAAGAGGTTCCAGTTATGCAACTCACCGCGGCGGAAGTCAGCGACCTCATCAAGAAGAAGATCGAGAGCTTCGACGTCGGAGTCGAGGCCCGCACGGAAGGGACGATCGTGTCCCTCACAGACGGCATCGCCCGAATCCACGGCCTGTCCGACGCCATGCAGGGCGAGATGATCGAGTTCCCGGGCAATACCTACGGGCTCGCGCTCAACCTGGAACGCGACTCGGTCGGCACGGTCATCATGGGCGACTACGGCCACATCAGTGAAGGCGATACCGTCAAGTGCACGGGACGCATCCTGGAGGTGCCGGTCGGGCGCGGGTTGCTCGGCCGGGTGGTGAACTCGCTCGGCCAGCCGATCGACGGCAAGGGGCCGATCGAGGCGGACGGCACCTCGCCCATCGAGAAGGTGGCGCCCGGCGTGATCACCCGCCAGTCCGTGAGTCAGCCGGTGCAGACGGGGCTCAAGTCCATCGACGCGATGGTGCCGATCGGGCGCGGGCAACGCGAGCTGATCATCGGTGATCGACAGACCGGCAAGACCGCGGTCGCGCTCGACGCCATCATCAACCAGAAGGGCGGCGACATCATTTGCATCTACGTCGCGATCGGCCAGAAGAACTCCTCGATCGCCAGCGTGGTGCGCAAGCTCGAAGAGCACGGCGCGATGGAGCACACCATCGTGGTCGCCGCCGCCGCCTCGGAATCCGCAGCATTGCAGTACATCGCACCGTACTCCGGATGCACGATGGGCGAGTACTTCCGCGACCGGGGCGAGGACGCGCTCATCATCTACGACGATCTCACCAAGCAGGCGTGGGCGTACCGTCAGGTCTCGCTGCTGCTGCGCCGCCCGCCGGGCCGCGAGGCGTATCCGGGTGACGTGTTCTACCTCCATTCGCGTCTGCTGGAGCGCGCCGCGCGGGTGAACGAGAAGTACGTCGAAGAGGCGACCGGTGGCGAGGTCAAAGGCAAGACCGGATCGCTGACCGCGCTTCCAATCATCGAAACCCAGGCCGGCGACGTGTCCGCGTTCGTTCCGACCAACGTCATCTCGATCACCGACGGCCAGATCTTCCTCGAAAGCGATCTCTTCAACGCGAACTTCCGCCCCGCCATCAACGCCGGCCTCTCGGTCTCGCGCGTCGGGGGCGCGGCGCAGACCGAGATCGTCAAGAAGCTCGGCGGCGGCGTGCGCCTCGCGCTCGCGCAGTACCGCGAGCTTGCGGCGTTCGCGCAGTTCGCATCCGATCTCGACGAGACGACCCGGCGCCAGCTCGAGCGCGGCCAGCGCATCATGGAGGTGCTCAAGCAGCCGCAGTACTCGCCGCTCTCCGTCGCGCACCAGGCGATGACCCTTTACGCGGTCGATCGCGGCTTCATGGACGACGTCGAGCTGGAGCGGGTTGGCGATTTCACCAGCGCCCTGATGTCGTACATGAATTCGAGCCGGTCCGGTCTGGTCAATCAGGTCAACGCCGATCCGAAGTGGAACGACGGGGTGGAGAGCCAGTTCAAGGAAGCGGTCGAGGACTTCAAGGCGAACCACGCCTGGTAGACGACCCTCCGACCGACGAGACCGACACGAGCGAGCGACACATGGCCGGCGCCAAGGAAATCCGCACCAAGATCAAGAGCGTGCAGAACACGCAGAAGATCACCCGCGCGATGGAGATGGTCGCGGCGAGCAAGATGCGCAAGGCGCAGGAGCGAATGAGGCATGCTCGCCCGTACGCGGAGAAGATTCGGCAGGTCATCGCGCACGTCGGCGCCGCGAACACCGAGTACAAGCACCCGTTCCTCGTCACGCGGGACGAGGTGAAGCGGGTCGGGTTCATCATCGTGTCGTCGGACCGCGGGCTGTGCGGAGGGCTGAACAACAACCTGTTCAGGACCACGGTGCAGGAGCTCGACCGGTGGCGTTCGGAAAGCGTGGAAAGCGACTTCTGCGTGATCGGCAACAAGGGCGGGGTGTTCTTCCGCCGCATGGGCGTGAACCTGCTCGCGAGCACCGCGCACATCGGCGACCGGCCGGGTATCGACGACCTCGTCGGGACCATCAAGGTGATGCTCGACGCCTATGCCGAGGGCACCATCGACCGCCTGTTCTTCATCTTCAACGAGTTCGTCAACTCCATGACCCAGCGTCCGGTGGTCGAGCAGCTCCTCCCCCGCCCGCCGTCCGAGGAAGACGAGGTCAAGCACTACTGGGACTACCTCTACGAACCCGACGCGAGAGACGTCCTGGATCGGCTCCTGACCCGCTACGTCGAGTCGCTGGTGTACCAGGGGGTGGTGGAGAACATCGCATCGGAGCAGGCGGCGCGCATGGTCGCGATGAAGGCGGCGACCGACAATGCCGGAGACCTCATCGACGACCTGCAGCTCCAGTACAACAAGGCCCGGCAGGCATCCATCACGCAGGAGCTGTCCGAGATCGTCGGCGGCGCCGCAGCCCTCTAGCGCGTGATGACGGATTGCCAATCCTGCCTGACCACAACACATTCGAGAGTATTCGAGTCGAGGATTCGCTCATGAGCTCGGGAAACATCGCCCAAATCATCGGGGCCGTCGTTGACGTGCAGTTCTCGCGCGACGCGGTGCCCAAGATCTATGACGCGCTCAAGGTCGAGACCGGCCTGACGCTCGAGGTCCAGCAGCAGATCGGGGATGGGGTGGTGCGCACCATCGCGATGGGGTCGACCGACGGCTTGCAGCGCGGGGTCGGGGTCGACAACACCGGGGCGCCGATCTCGGTCCCGGTCGGCCCGAAGACACTCGGCCGTATCATGGACGTGCTGGGCATGCCGGTCGACAACGGCGGTGACGTCGGGGCCGAGGAGCACTGGGCCATCCACCGCAAGGCCCCGGGCTACGTCGATCAGGCCGCCGCGGTCGAGATCCTGGAGACCGGGATCAAGGTCATCGATCTCATCTGCCCCTTCAACAAGGGCGGCAAGATCGGGCTGTTCGGCGGTGCGGGGGTCGGCAAGACGGTCGCCCTGATGGAGCTCATCCGCAACATCGCCATCGAGCACGCCGGCTTCTCGGTGTTCGCCGGGGTCGGGGAGCGCACCCGCGAGGGCAACGACTTCTACCACGAGATGAAGGATTCGGGCGTGCTCGACAAGGTGGCGCTCGTGTACGGCCAGATGAACGAGCCGCCGGGCAACCGCCTGCGGGTCGGGCTGACCGGCCTCACGATGGCCGAGTTCTTCCGCGACGAGGGGCGCGACGTGCTCTTCTTCGTCGACAACATCTATCGCTACACCCTCGCCGGCACCGAGTGCTCGGCACTGCTCGGGCGCATGCCGTCGGCGGTCGGCTACCAGCCGACGCTCGCCGAGGAGATGGGCGTGCTGCAGGAGCGCATCACCTCGACGAAGACCGGCTCGATCACCTCGATCCAGGCCATCTACGTCCCGGCCGACGACCTCACGGACCCGTCGCCGGCGACGACGTTCGCCCACCTCGACGCCACCCTGGTGCTCTCGCGCCAGATCGCGGAGCTCGGCATCTACCCGGCCGTCGACCCGCTCGATTCGACGAGCCGTCAGCTCGACCCGCTCGTCATCGGTACCGAGCACTATGATGTCGCGCGGCGGGTGCAGGGCATCCTGCAGCGCTACAAGGAGTTGCGGGACATCATCGCGATCCTCGGCATGGACGAGCTCTCCAGCGACGACAAGCTGGCGGTGTCGCGGGCCAGGAAGATCCAGCGCTTCCTCTCCCAGCCGTTCTTCGTCGCCGAGGTGTTCACCGGATCGCCCGGCAAGTACGTATCGCTCAAGGACACCATCGCCGGCTTCAAGGCGATCGCGGACGGCGAGATGGACGAGTACCCCGAGCAGGCCTTCTACATGGTCGGCGGCATCGATGAAGTGAAGGAGAAGGCGAAGAGCGTCTGAATCAGGCATCGGCCACGATTCGCGGCGCGGCGTCGCGAGTCGGTAGAGCCGACGATCCGCACGGAGACGAGACATGGCCGCCACAATCCGACTCGACATAGTCAGCGCCGAGCGCGAGCTCTTCTCGGGCGAGTGCGAGATGGTGGTCGCGCCCGGCGCGATGGGAGAGCTGGGCATCATGCCGCGGCACGCCCCGCTCGTCACCACACTCAAGCCGGGCGAGGTGCGCGCAAAGCTGGCGGGCGGCGAGGAGCAATCGTTCTACGTCTCCGGCGGCATGCTCGAGATTCAGCCTCACGTCGTGACGGTGCTCTCCGACATCGGCCAGCGCGCCGAGGACCTGGACGAAGCCGCGGCGCTGGC